>QQUO01000141.1 GCA_008501575.1 Pseudomonadota bacterium | reverse complement strand
AATTAAGGCGGTGTATTGAAGACCGCGATTTTCTGGAAGTGGAAACACCGATGATGCATGTCATTCCCGGTGGTGCCGCCGCTAAACCAGTCACCACTCACCATAATGCTTTGGATTTGGATTTGTATTTAAGGGTGGCGCCTGAACTGTTTTTAAAGCGGTTGGTGGTGGGCGGATTTGAAAAGGTCTTTGAAATTAACCGGAATTTTAGGAATGAAGGGATTTCTACAAAACATAACCCTGAATTCACCATGATGGAGTTTTATTGGGCTTACAGTGATTACAAGGAGTTAATGGATTTAACCGAAACCATGTTCAAGCATCTGGCACAAGCTGTCCTGGGTAAGACAGTGATTCCGTACCAAGGTGTTGAATTGGATTTCTCGAAGCCTTTTGCACGTGAGACAATGACCGATTTAGTGGTTAAACACTGCCCCGATTTAAGCCATGAAAAGTGCAATAATTTGTCACTTTTACAAGAATACTTCGAGCAACATGGCATTGGTTACGATAAAAAGGCCTCAAAAGGCCATCTAATTGCTGAATTATTCGATATTTTTGTGGAAGACAAACTTATTCAACCCACATTTGTGACACAATATCCCATAGAGATATCGCCCTTATCGCGTCGTTCCGATGATAACCCCGAGTTAACTGATCGGTTTGAATTGTTCATAAGCGGGCATGAAATTGCCAATGGTTTTTCTGAGTTAAACGACCCGGAAGATCAAGCTGAACGCTTTAAACAACAAGTGGCCAATTTGGAAGCCGGTGATGATGAAGCCATGCATTTTGACCAAGATTATGTTCGGGCATTGGAGTATGGTATGCCGCCAACTGCCGGGGAAGGCATTGGCATTGACCGTTTGGTGATGTTATTCACAGATTCTGCTTCTATTCGTGATGTGTTGTTATTTCCGTATATGAAGCCAGAGTAGAACAGTTAAGAAGAAAGAGGTTAACATGGACAATCGCCAAGATGTCAGATACGCCAGAAAAAAGATGGATGCATCTTGTTTGTTACTGTATAACGGCCATTCATTTGTCACCCGTGTCATTAATATATCAGCCACCGGAATTTTGGTGAAGTTGGTGGAAGATGATGTGGTTAAAGACCTTAGTTTGGAGTCCATATGCATTTTAGAAATTGTGGTTGATGAATCTCTGAATATTCATGTGTCATCAAAAGTAACACGCATTGAAGGCAATCAATTGGGCTTACATTTCATTGCCATTCCCGAAGACAAGCAAGTGGCATTATGGAAGCTGTTGGGGGATTATGTGCATGAAGTTGAACCCATTGATTATTGATTTAATTAAAATTTTATTTTAAATTTTGTCTCTTTATCTGGGCTTTGCATTGGCGTCACTGATTCTGGCATTCACGCCGGGACCGGATATGCTCATGGTCATAAGCCTGGCCGCAAAAGAAGGCCTTAAATCAGCCGTGCTGTTTATTACCGGTCTGGTCAGCGGTGTTTGGTTCCACACCGTGTTGTTACTATTGGGTGTTTCAACTTTAATTGCCACCATGCCCGGGGCATTGCGTATTATGGCGGCATTTGGGGTCATTTATCTACTGTATTTGGCATGGATGACGTTTCAGGAACGGCATCGCCAACTGACACCTGTCGATCCACATAAAACAAGCCCTAAGCCCGGAAATTCACGCTATTGGCGTGGTGTTATTATGAACATCAGTAACCCCAAAGTGCTGTTATTTTTTCTGGCTTTTTTTCCACAATTTGCCCAACTAAACCAGCCAGGATACCAGTTCCGCATCGTGATTTTGGCGGTTATTTTTATTGTCTCCAGTTTTTTTGCCTTTGCCATGGTCGCCTGGCTGACTTCAAAAGTGGGGCAAAAACAAATGACCAACCCGCGCTATAAAACCATGATGGATTGGTTTAGTGTGGTGGTATTTGTGCTGTTGGCGGCGGTGATGCTCATCACGATGGTGTTATAAGACGGCCCAAGTAGTTCATATAAGCGGTATAAAATAGGCAATCAGGTGTGTTCTGAGAATTTACAGTGAGTAACTGAATGTTTAGCCAAAGTATATCCCTGTGCTGTCCCTTTTAGGTATTAACGCCGGCCAAAACATTGCCGATGTTTTAGCGGGTAAAAATTGACTGAATATCTTGCAGAAAATCACTTACAGCCTAAGAATAACAAGGCCTGATGTGATATTTGTACAATCTATTTTAGTGTTTTATCACTCAATTACATTCTTACACATAATTTTCAGGCTGTCCGGTCTGGATCGCCCACAGTGAATGATAGCGGCCTTTTTTAGTTAATAAATCTTGGTGACTGCCTGCTTCAATAATTCGGCCTTGTTCCATGACATAGATGCAGTCAGCTTGAACGACCGTTGATAAACGGTGGGCGATGACAATAACAGTTCGGCCCTGACCGATGTTGGCCAGTGATTTTTGAATGGCGGCTTCTGTTTCATTATCGACTGCTGAAGTGGCTTCGTCCAAGACTAAGATGGCTGGATCTTTTAACAGCGCACGAGCTAAGGCAATGCGCTGGATTTGACCGCCGGATAATTTACTGCCTTGTTCCCCCACTGGGGTGTCATAAGCCTGGGGTAGTGTGGTGATAAAGTCATGAACTTCCGCCTGTTGAGCGGCCAGATAAACCGATGCTTTATCAGCGGCGGGATTGCCGTATTGGATGTTGGCAAAAATGCTGTCATTAAATAAAAATGTGGTTTGGGAAACCAGGCCTATTTGTGCCCTTAAATTTTCCAATGCAATGCGTTCGATGGCATGGCCGTCAACAATAAGTTGCCCTTGGCTGGCATGGTAATAACGCATTAGTAATTTAACCAAAGTGCTTTTACCGGAGCCGGTTTGACCCACAAAAGCCACTGTTTGGCCGGCTGCAATGGATAAATTTATGTCACTTACTGCGGGGTTTTGTTGTCCCGGATAGGTGAATTGAATGTTGTTGAATTGAATGCCACCTTGTAGCGTGACTTGCCTGGCATCTTTATTGGAACGGATTGTAATGGGATGATCGAGTAAACGAAGAATGCGTCGGGCCGAAGCCATGCCCCGTTCATACAAATCCATGGTGATTGCCAAATCTCTAAAAGGCCATAATAATCGTTGTGTTAAGAACACCAACACACCATAAGCACCTACGGCCAAGTCGCCTTTTAGGGTGTCCAGTCCGCCAATGATAAAAGTGGCTAAAAACCCCATTAAAATGGCCATTCGAATCACCGGGGTAAATGCAGAACTAACTTTAATGGCGGCTTTATTGGCCGTCACATAATCCTCACTGATGGCACTGATTCTCTGGTGCTCGTGATCTTCTTTGGTAAAACTTTTGATGGTGGCAATACCGGTGATGTTGGTGTTTATGGCTGCTGCCAATTTTCCGGCCTTGGAACGCACTTGGGCATATAAGGGTTCGGCTTTACGTTGGAAATAAAAAGCACCGAGAATAATCAGTGGAATAGGGGTAAATGCCAATAAAGCCAGTTTGGGTGATAGAATTACGAACACCGCACCCACCGCTAACACCGAAGTCAGTACTTGTAAGATATCATTGGCGCCAACATTCAAAAACCGTTCGAGTTGATTAACATCATCATTTAAAATCGCGGTTAAACGGCCGCTGGCTTGTTCTTCAAAGAATGACATGTCCATATTTTGAATATGCCGGTAGCTGTCGATGCGAAAACGGTGCTGGATTTTTTGTGCCAGTTCTCGCCAGTTCTTGAGGTAAAGAAACTGAAATAAAGATTCACCCAACCAAATCAAAAAGGTTAAAAATCCCAATAAAAAAAGCTGATGTCTGGGTTCGACCACACCCATTTTTGCAACAAATGAATCCTCTTGTTGAATGACCACATCAATGGCGATACCAATCAAAATTTCCGGGGCAATATCAAATAATTTATTAACCACGGAACAAAAAGAAGCCCATATGGCCTGTCGTTTAAAGCCTTTAGCGTAGGATAATACCTGCAACAAGGTCATCTTTAAAAGTTCTGTAAGCGCAGTGTTTCTATCTCACTGCCATGGTTAAATTGGACTTCAATAACAACCCCGCCATGGTGCTTAATATGGCCGCTATGGCGACGGGCACTGGCATCGGAGAATTCAAAGTCAAAAATCCGGTATAAGGCCAATCGTCCTAAGCGTGACTTTATTTTTATTTTCTGCTGAACCACGGAATCATCCAAAAAGGCCCAACCACGTTCCCGTGTTAATTGTTTACCATAGCGGCGAACTTCTTCAATGGCTTTGGTTTGGTTGTACCAATAGGCCATAATAAAGCCCAAAAGCATCAATAAGGTTAATTCAAGCATAAGTCCTAAAAAAAATATTGATAGTTTTTAAAAAAATCATTGTACGGGGTTTGAAGTTTAAAAGAAACCGAATGTTGTGGCCATGGCGACTAATCGTCCAGAGCAATTGATGGCCATCTTTTACTTTTTGACTGAACAAGTTATAATGGGGTATGGAGCAATCCATATCTCATTTTAAAAAGCCGGCCATTCGCGTCGGCTTTTTAGTCAAAAAAACCCCTTTTTTGACCTGCTGCATATCTTGTGATTGACTCTTAAGGGTTTTATGCAGTGATAATTATTATAAAAAAACAAAAACAAGGAAAAAATTATGAATTATAACGATATAAAAACCATTGATAAATGTACCATCGCAGCACGTGGTGGCATGACTTTATTGTCCCAAGAGGAAATCAACCGCATGATGGAGGTTGGTCGAGGCGGTGTTCACGAGTTATTTCGAAAATGCTGCTTGGCGGTGTTGAACCACGATGCCAGTGATGACGATGCCATGGCCGTTCTTAATCGCTACCCTGATTTTAATGTCAAGTTAATCCCTCGTGAGCGTGGCATTCACTTACAGTTTACCAATGCGCCGGCACAAGCCTTTGTGGACGGTAAGATGATTTCCGGTATCCGTGATTCAATCTTTGCGGTACTGCGTGACATTGTGTTTCAAAGTGCCCAAAAGGAAGTCAGTAGTTTTGATCTGCAACAACCTTTTGATATCACCAACTATGTGTTTGAAATTCTGCGTCGTGCTGAAGTTCATGAATACGGTTTAGAACCTAATTTGGTGGTATGCTGGGGTGGTCATGCCATTAATCGGGTGGAATATCAATACACCAAAGATGTGGGCTATCAGATTGGATTGCGGGGCGGCCATATCTGTACCGGCTGTGGTACAGGCGCCATGAAAGGACCGATGAAAGGTGCCAGTGTCGGCCATGCAAAACAACGAATAGACAATGGTCGCTACGTCGGCTTGACTGAACCCAGTATTATTGCTGCAGAAGCACCGAACCCGATTGTCAATAATTTAGTGATTATGCCTGATATAGAAAAGCGTCTGGAAGCTTTTGTTCGTTTAGGACATGGCATTATTGTGTTCCCGGGTGGTGTCGGAACTGCCGAGGAAATTCTTTATCTGATTGGTATTCTTTCAGATAAACGAAATGAGGGCATACCGTTTCCATTTATCATGACAGGGCCCAAAGAGTCAGCGGATTATTTTTATCAGATTGATGAATTTATTCGTTTTGCTTTGGGTGATTCGGTGGCAAATCTATATGAAATCATCATTGATGATGCCGAACAAGTGGCGGTGAAAATGATGGCCGGTATGTCGGCGGTTAAATTGCATCGCAGCCGTAATCGCATTAGTTATTACTTTAACTGGGCTTTGCACATTGATGAGAAGTTACAATTCCCGTTTATACCAACCCATGAGAACATGGCGTCACTTAATTTGTACCGTGACCGTCCGTTGGGCGAATTGGCGGCTGCATTGCGGGCTGCTTTTTCAGGGATAGTCTCGGGTAATGTCAAAGAGTTTGGTCGACAACAGGTGATGAAACACGGTGTTTATCAAATTCACGGCGAATCTGAACTGATGGATAAATTAGACACCTTACTTAAAGCCTTTATCGAACAAAAAAGGATGAAATTGCCGGGCAGTGAATATGTGCCTGTGTTTGAAGTGGTTAAAGAGGCTTAAGCCGGGTATTCATTTCTTTAATAAAATATTCGGTTTAAGCGCACAGAGTCCGGTAAATCCTTCATCAACGATCACGTGCCACAGTTGCTCATTCGATTGGGGTGCCACGGCTGCGTGATCGGCTTGCTGAGGATTGGAATCGTTGTCAAGTGCACGCATTTCAATGGATTGGCTGTTGAAGTTGTTGAGTATCAATCGTTGTTGTTTAATATCAAGTCCGATTGATTGAAGCTTGGTTTGGGATGCATCGATGCGTTGCATCATGTCTATAATCGTCAGCTGTGGTATAGACCAGTCACCTTCGGCATAAAATGCATTGTCTTGTGCACAAAAGCGGCTGTTCACGGCTAGTGAGGCTTGTTGGATTTGCCATGGACTGAGTTCTTGTAACCAGGGATTTATGGCGACCAGGTTCAATGCTTCGGCATGTAGTTCACCTTGTAAAAACATTGGATTGAGTGGGCCGTGTGCGGTGACCATTACGGGTTGGTCGAAAGGGGCAATAAGCTTTAACTTAACGGTTAGCTTTTGTTGAGAAGATTCGGTATTGATGGTGAATTGTTCAATAACTGCGCGAACAGCCGGACGATCATCTTGTAATGTGATGGTCCAATCGGTGAAGTCCATGGCATCAAGCTGTCCTTGCCAATGACCATTTGCTGTTGCAGACATACTTGTTGTACTGGCTAAGTCTAAGGGGTCTAATTGCATTGATAATTCACCACCTGGGCTTGTCAGATGACCGACTTGAAGGTGTTGTTTATTGAAGTCAAGGTTAATATCCCGGGCATTTATCCGGGCTTGTTGTGCTTTAAAAGGTGGCCAGTGTAATTTTTCAAGGGCCAGCGCCGTTGCAGTAATTTTAAAAACCGGCAGTTGTCCAGGCGGCCACAGAAATGTACCTAATGCGGTGATTTGCCCCTCCAGTTCAATGGGCTTTTGGCTGTTGCTAAGCCAGGCGGCGATATCTTGCAGGGGCCAGTCATTGAGCTGCCAGTGAAAAAAATCCTCATCAGCAGTTCGTTCGATTGAAAAATCACCCTTGGGAGTGGTGTTAAGGTGTATGGATGCCGGTTGATTGGGTGAAAATTGTTGTGGCTTAATTAATTCAGCTAAATTCAAGTGTAGATTGATGTCATTAAATTTCAGGTGCTGGTCTTGTCGTTTGAGTATCACTGAACTATTGATGACTTCGAGATCTCCCGGGTTGAACTGCCAGGGGGTTGCGTTCGATGTTGTCGGCTCAAATGAAGGGCTGATGAGTTGATTGTCCTGGTTGAATTCAAGTTGTATATTGGCTTGCTTTAAAAACAGGTGGTCAATATTAATGTGTCGGTTAAACACTGGCCATAATTGCCAATCGACGGCTATATTTTTGGCTGAAAAAATCACCTCACCTGACAAGTTCTGTAATTCTGTTTCTTGGAGATGAATGTTTAAGGTCAGTGGGTTAATCCACAGACGTTGATAATCAATTTGTAATTTTTGCTCAAGCAAACGGTCATTAATGGGTGTTTTGAGGTAAACCGGTAACAGCCACAGTAAAATCGCACAATAAAGAACACATACCAGTATGAAAGTTAAGCTGATAATCTTGTGGCGCTTCTTTATTCTGCGTGTCATGGTGCTTGGTTATAGTGTTGCAAATTGATTTGTAATTCTTGTTGGATTTGATGGCGGAGTTTTTTGGGTGCCAATACCTCAGCGGCTGACCCCAGTTGAAGAATATCAGACATCAGTTCAGCACTGTGGTGGTAGGGGATTTCGATGGTGGCGCTGTGTTTATCCTGATGGCTGGTTTTTTGTTGTGAGTGCCAAATTTGGTTTGCCACCCAGGGGGCTTTGTTAAGATCGATGCGTATTCTGGCTTGATTTTTGGCGTCACCGGCGAATAGGCCGTAGCTGTTGGCGTAGTGTTCCCGCAATTGTTGTTTATCATGCAAATATGCTTTTTCTATATCCACTGTTGCCTGTTCTATCAACTCCATTGCAAATAAACGCAATCCCGCCTGCAGGTGACACCAGGCATCCAGATACCAGTTATTTTTATAATAGCTGAGATGTTGAGGTGACACCAGACGTTCAGAGTGTTGGCCTTGACGACTGCGATAATGCAGCTGAATTTTTTTGTTTTTTTGCAAAGCAGTGAGAATGGTGAGAAATATCGCCGGTTGCGGTTTTCTAACCAGGGTTGGAATAAACTGAATTAATTTTTGGTTGGTGATGCCTTGCTCCGCCAATAAGCCACTAATGGCCCGAATAATTCTGGCAATGGGTGCGGATAAGTTATCACCTTGTAATTTATTCAGAATATCCGCTGCCATTAATAATCCTTGCGCCTCTTCCGCGGTAAATCGTATGCCGGGCAGAGCAAATTGTGCCTGCTTATCATAATAATAGCGGTGTTCATCATCTTGCAGAATTGGTGCCTGATAATGGGTTTTGAGTTCATTAATTCGCCGATAAACTGTGGCTTTGGAACAGTTGAGTTGGTCCATCAATTGCTCAACGGTAATCGGTGAGCGTCTTGATTGCAGGATTTGATCCAATTGTTCCAAGCGTTTCATAATCAGTCTTGTAACACCGGTAAATTTTTGAATAAATTCAAAGCTTCCGGGTTGGCTAAGGCATCAGTGTTGGCAACTTCTTGGCCATGAATGACATCACGCACTGCCAGTTCCACAATTTTGCCACTGATTGTCTTGGGAATGTCACTGACGGCGATAATTTTAGCCGGTACATGTCTTGGTGTGGTGTTTTGGCGGATGGTGGTTTTGATTTGTTTAATTAATTCGTCATTAAGTTGATAACCTGCTTGCATGACCACAAACAGAATAACACGGGTATCGTCACCCCATTGTTGACCAACGACAATACTTTCTAATATTTCAGGGTGCTTTTCGACCTGGCGATAAATTTCTGCTGTACCGATGCGGACACCACCGGGATTTAAGGTGGTGTCTGAGCGGCCATAAATAATCATACCCCCTTGGGGGGTGATTTCAGCACGGTCAGAATGACACCAAATATCCGGGTATTTATCGAAATAGGCTGATTTATAACGGCTGTTATCTTCATCATTCCAAAAATATACCGGCATGGCCGGAAAGGCTTTATCACAGGCCAGTTCCCCGGGTTCGCCAATTAAACTGTTTTTATCCTCGTCCAGTACTTTGACTGATAAGCCCAATCCTAAACATTGTAATTGCCCCCGATAAACCGGCAAATCGCTACATCCCAGGGCAAAACATGAACAAATATCGGTACCACCGGAAATTGAGGACAGGCATACAATTTGTTTTATATCCCGGTAGACAAAATCAAAATTCTCCGGTAACAAGGGTGAACCGGTGGAAAAAATGGTTTCAAGGCTGGATAAGTCATGGGATTGGCGAGGTTTAAGACCGGCTTTTTCCACCGCGGAAATCCATTTGGCTGAGGTGCCGAAGTGAGTGATTTTTTGTTCATCAATCAGATCAAATAAGCGGTTGCCGTCGGGATAAAAAGGTGAGCCGTCGTAGAGCACCACGGTGGCACCGGTGGCCAGACCTGACACCAGCCAGTTCCACATCATCCACCCGCAGGTGGTGAAATAAAACAGTGACTTACCGGTGGTTATATTACTGTGTAATTGTAATTCTTTCAGGTGTTGTAACAAAATACCGCCGGTTCGATGAACGATGCATTTGGGCTTACCGGTGGTGCCTGAGGAATAGAGGATGTAAAGCGGGTGATCAAAAGGCACCGGTGTGAATTCCACTTGTGCCGTGTTATCAGTGCCTGCCAACCAGTCGCTTAAATAAAGGGCATTATCCGGTGGTGTTTCATTGCCCTGGTCGGCAAATTCAACCACCACAATGTGCTCTATGCTGTCGATTTGTGCATTGATGTGTTTAACTTTTTCCAAACAGTTATGGGTTTTGCCGTTGTAATAATAAGCATTGGCACAAAACATGACTTTGGGTTCGATTTGACCAAAACGATCGACCACACCGTTGATACCAAAGTCCGGTGAAGTGGATGACCAAACCGCACCCAAAGAAGTGGTCGCCAGCATGGCCATGACAGTTTCGGGGATATTGGGCATAAAACCAACCACCCGATCACCCTTGGTAACCCCACACTGTTTGAGTTTTTGTTGGTAACAAGCGACTTGCTGATGGAGTTGGCGATAACTGTATTGGCGGGTGGCGTTATTTTCATCGGTAAAACTTAGGGCAATGTCATCATCATTTTTGCGCAATAAATTTTCTGCGAAATTTAAAGTCATGCCGACAAACCATTGGGCTTCGATCATGTGACCGTCATCCTGTAAATCAGTGTGGGCATCCTGGTGATATATAAGCCCACAAAAAGCCACCACATCCCGCCAAAATAAAGCACGGTTATCAATTGAATACTGGTGCAGCTGCGAATAATCGCTCAGTGAAAGCTTATGCTTTTGATTTACATAATCGATAAATTGGCTTAATTGTGATTTTTTAATATGTTGTGGATTGGGCTGCCACAGTGCTTGTTCAGTCATGGATTATACAGTTGATGTTAAAAATTTAATTTTAACAAGAATTGAAGTGGAATTAAGTATTATTATTGTGGGCATAAAAAACGGCGAAACAGAATACTGTTCCGCCGTTGTGGTCCCCCTCTGAAATTACTGCAGGTTATATAATTGTAGCAATTGTTGATTGGTGGTTTCTACAGTGCCCGGAGCAGCACATTCAAAGCCATCTTTAAAAAGAAATTGATATAACAAATCATGATCTTCAGCTTGGTTATTAAGCGGGTTAATATCGGTTTCGCCGCTTGGCATCTCAATGGTTGCATAAACATCAATAAAATCATTTAATTGACCACTAACCTGACCGTTCATGGTGAATAACATGGATTCATTGACATCAAGATCGATGAGTTCATCCAAATCCCCTTGACCGGTGGCCGGAATACAAGCTTGGCCTTCATCATTGTTACATTCCCAATCCGGCGTAGATATATTTACCGGGAACTGCGTGTTTAACCGAGCACCTTGAATGGCTTTATTACCCTCATTGCTAACCGTCAAATAATAAGTGATGGACTGCTGGGGCAGACTGCCGTCAATACAGTTGGTAATAAAGACCGATAAATCCGGTTGGGCATCATCATCTTCATTACTGACATTCACTGAACTTACCTGAACACCATTGTAATTGTTGTCCGCAGAATTTAATGGACTAAAGTCAATGGTGTACGCTTGGTCTTGGTCATACACCTGATCATCGACACCGGTTACAGTAATCATCACCGGGGTATTCCAGTTCGCAGTGGTAAAAGTAACTGAACCTGGTGACACTGTGCCTTCAGTGGTATCACTGCTGCTGATATTGACCGTCACATCGGCTGTTGGCGTTAAAGGTAATGCGATGGTGAAATTATCTGTTGCACCGGCTTCAGTGGTTTTCAGGTCATCGATTCCGGTAAACACCAAAGTATATGAGG
>QQUO01000043.1 GCA_008501575.1 Pseudomonadota bacterium | reverse complement strand
TAAAATAAATGGGTTCCACAAGGGCCACATGCCCTGTAAAATTTGTGCGTTAGCGGCCATAAAAAAAGCCAAGAATTCTGTCGTCTGATCCTGTAAGTACGGGTTGGCAGCGGCCACTAAATCATCCGGCCTCACGGAATGCCAGGGACTGACAAAATACAAATAATCGCTTTGTGATATTAAATAGCCCGATAACACCGGATAAAAAAACAGCAGGCCCATCAGGGCAAAAAGAAACAAAGCCCAAATCGCATCCCTATGCATCTGCTGCTTATTATGTTGCGTAAATTTCATCATCCCTTCAAACCACCGGTGCCATAAAATAAACCGCTCATTATAAACCAAAGCACCCGCCCCTGTGACTGAACCACATCTATCCAATGTTTTTCTCTTGCCGCAACAGCCGTGTCTTGCAATCGTGACGTGATGGGGACACTTTTGACGGCTACCGCGCCCATAATACTCAAGCCACAGACCTACGTCCTGTAGGCCATTTTGGATAACGGCTTATTGACAATGGTAAAATTGAATGAAGTCCCAGGAGCATTCCTTTATAATGGCGCAGTTTTATTGCATCCCATAAATTTGACTGTCATCAACCATTATCTGCGTCTGTGCATTCGCTTACTGACTTTTGTGTTTGCAGTGTTTGGCGTGCTGCCTTTTGTGGTGTTGGCTATTATTATGGCCAAACTGTTGCGCTTGCCCGGTTTAAATCAGTGGGTGGTCACCACGTGGTCAGGCTTACTGTGTAAAATTATGGGGCTGGATATTCACGTAGTGGGAACCATTCCCAATGCGCCTGTTATGGTGGTGGCGAATCACGTTTCTTGGCTGGATATTCCCATCATTCATTCTTTTATTTTGGCGGGCTTTGTGGCCAAAAGAGAAATTAAATTCTGGCCCATATTGGGGTGGTTGGCGATGGCCGGTGACACTGTTTTTCTCAATCGGGGCAACAGTGAATCCAGAAAAACGGTTCTAAACCAACTCAAAAAACGACTCAAGCAAAATCGTTCAGTGGCCATATTTCCCGAAGGCACAGTCACTGACGGCAGTTACTTACGGCCTTTTCATCGCCAATTAATCCATGCAGCGGTACAAACTCAAACGCCCGTGGTTCCGGTTACCATCAAATTTTTAAACCGCTTAAATCAGCGTGAACAAAGGGTTGCATTTGTCGCTGATGAATCCTTTATTCACCATGTACTTCGGGTGCTACAACTGCCGCAAACACGGGTTGAAGTTCATATTGGACCTGCTTTAAATCAATTTGATGCCGGTACCCGTACCCTCACCACCATGGCCCGAAACGCCATCGAACACCAGCTTAATCAAGATGATTATCTATCGACCGGCGCTTAGGCCCAAAAATCGCCATTTGCAATCTATTTTGGCCAGTGCCCGCTGGCGCTTGTGGCCATTGCGACATAATAATCCGGTAAAACAACACCAAAAAGCGGAACTGATTGAAACCGAACTGGCGACCTTACAAGGATTTTACAGCCCCCATCCGCAAGGGCATGATAACATCGCCATTTTAATCCATGGCTGGGAAGGCAGCGCCGAATCCACTTATTTACAACTCATGGCCCATCATCTTTTTGCGGCCGGTATCAGTGTCTATCGTTTAAACCTGCGGGATCATGGCGATTCACATCATCTCAATGAAGATCTGTTTCATTCCTGCCGGTTGCCGGAGGTGGTGGCAGCCTTACAGCAGTTAAACCAACGATTTCAAAACCATCAGCGCTATTTAATTGGCTTTTCCCTGGGTGGTAATTTTGCCGTAAGAGCCGCTGCGGCCAAAGAACTCAATTACTCCGGCGTATTTGCGGTGTCACCTCCGGTAAATCCACAAAACAGTATGCAAGCAATTGAATCGTCGAAGCTTTACGGGACTTATTTTTTACGAAAATGGAAACGCTCTCTTTATAAAAAACAGCGGCTGTTCCCACACTTATTTGAAGGCACCGATTGGCAATCTCAAAATAACCTGCAATCATTGACTGAGGCGTTGGTGCTAAAACACACCGAATATTCCACCACCAGTGATTACTTTTATGGATACAGCTTAACCCCGGAGCTCATCAAAAATATTAACAACCCCACCCAAATTATCACCGCCTGGGATGACCCGGTGATTCCTTTTGCCGATTTTAGTACAATTGACCGATTAGCCAACATTAAACTAATTACCACCCCACATGGCGGTCATTGCGGATTCATCAAAAATTGGCGATTACAAAGCTGGGTGGAAGAATACATCATTAATGAGATAACATCATGAGTCAATTAGAACAAATCAAAAAACAACACCAAAAAGGACAACTGAAAAAAGCCATTGAAGGTTACCAACAATACCTCAAAAACAATCCCAATGATGATGAAGCTCATTTTTTAATGGCATTGGCCCACAAAGAAAACAAACAGTTCAAAGCGGCTTTAGAAGCGGCTAACAAGGCTGTGAAACTGGCTCCAAGCGCAGAACGCTATCACCAGTTTAAAGGTCAAATGCAATTGGCATTGGGAGACGTTGAGGCGGCTTTAAAATCATTTCGCACATCGTTAAAACAAAACCCCAATCTTTATTTTTCCTATTTAGCTTTGGGTGATATTTATCTCATCAAAGAACAATTTCAATCAGCCGAAGAACAATACCGCTTAGCAATGCGGGTGCATCAGGATGCAGCCCCGGCTGCAGTTAAACTGGCTAAATTAATGTTGATAATGGGCCGAACCGATGAAGCCGACAGTGTCCTTCAGGCAGCGGCTTTACACCAGCCTGATGACCCTGAAATCAAACTCTATCAGGGTGTGCTTTGTCTTGAAAATGGTGAACTGGCTTTTGCCGAACTGCATTTTAATAAATTACTCAGCGACAATAAGCATTTCAATTTAGCCAAGGC
>QQUO01000254.1 GCA_008501575.1 Pseudomonadota bacterium | reverse complement strand
TGTTGCGCTGCTGTGGCTGGTGCCGGATAAGCGCATCGAACAGGCCATTAATGACAGCCATTAAAAGGCCTGTTCTGGCCCATTGCCAAGTGACACGTCAATAATAAACGGTTACGGATTTTTTATATCCACTTTAATTCAAAGAGTGATTTAAATCAGTTTTGCGCTGATTTATAATGATATGTAAATAATAAAGCCGTTGATTACAAAATATGACAATATTGTGTATTCACACAGCGATAATCAGTTTAAGCATAAATGAGCGGCGCATTTCATGATTAAATTTTTCAGGGTTCGTCAATGGTCGGCTCAAAAAGTGATGGTTATTTCAGCCATGATGTTTTCTCTGGCTGTTGTTATTGGACTGTATGTTAAGGCTGCTGAGTGGCTTGGTCCGACAACCCTGGCTTTATTATTGTTTTTGGGATCCGGACTTGTACCTGCATGGTGGAGTTGGAATCAGGCACAACTTTGTGCTATTCCGGTGATAAGATTTATCATTCTTGGGGTTATATTGATTGCCATAGGGCTGCTTGGAACGGCTGTTTTTACACCTTTGTTTGGTGTGTTTTTTTGTGCCATCATGATAATCCCCTTTGGAACAGCAATTTTATGGCGAACAAGACTTACAAGGTCGAGGGAATAAGTCATCAATCAGTGAGCTGAATGTTTGGCCGGTTACCGATTTTAATCGTCACAAATTGATTAATCCCCCTGGACTTAAAGGGTGGCTGGTCTATTAATTTTAATCATCACAATTTGGAGCAAACAATGAAACCAATTATCGCCAATAATAAACCCATAAAAGTTGACTTAACCGCAGGTAAAGAATATTTCTTTTGTGTCTGTGGTCGATCTAAAAGCCAGCCTTTTTGTGATGGTTCCCACGTCGGCACTGAATTTAAACCCATGTCATTTACGGTGGAAGAATCCGGTGATGCCTATCTGTGTCGTTGCAAGCATTCGGCCAATTTACCCTACTGTGACGGCAGCCATAAGCAGTTTGATGGCAGCCAGGTCGGTCAGGAAGGGCCCGGGCGCGAGGCTAAAAAAGATGACATGCCCACCGCTCAAGCCACACAAGAAGAACCGACCGTAGAATTTATTCATCAGTTGGCGCGCGAGGGCTTATCCAAGACCGGCCATCATGGTCCCATGACCGCCATGGGTGTGCCTCGCTATCAGTTGCCACATTGGGATGACATTCAAATCATGACGGCGCAAATGGCCAGCAAACCGTTGCTTGAAGATGTCCCTGTGAATACTGAACTGGTGATTGGACCCAAAGCACGCAAACCACTGACATTAAAGATTCCTTTATTGGTGTCCGACATGAGTTTCGGTGCCTTATCCGAAGAAGCCAAGGTGGCCATGGCCAAGGGGGCAGAATTGGCCGGTACCGGTATTTGTTCCGGTGAGGGTGGCATGCTGGCTGAGGAGCAGGCCGAAAATTCTCGTTATTTTTATGAATTGGCCAGTGCTCAATTTGGTTACCGGGAAGAATTGTTAACAAAAGTCCAAGCCTTTCACTTTAAGGGTGGGCAAGGGGCGAAAACGGGCACCGGTGGTCATCTGCCGGGCAATAAAAATGTCGGTAAAATTTCACAAGTTCGCGGTATCCCCGAGGGCCAGCCGGCAGTATCCCCTCCGACATTTAAAGATTTGCACACGGTGGCAGACTTTAAGAAGTTCGCTGATCGGGTGAGGGAAATTACCGGTGGCATACCGATTGGTTTTAAACTCAGTGCCAATCACATTGAACAAGACATCCAATTTGCCCTGGATGCCGGTGCCGATTACATTATTCTGGATGGTCGTGGCGGTGGCACCGGTGCCGCACCGGCCATGTTTCGTAATCACATCAGTGTACCCACCATTCCGGCCCTGGCCCGGGCGCGAAGATATTTGGATCAACAAGGGGTCAGTGGCCGTGTCACGCTTATCATTACCGGCGGACTGCGAACACCTATGGATTTTGTTAAAGCCCTGGCATTGGGTGCCGATGGCGTGGCCCTGGCCAATAGTGCCATGCAAGCCATCGGCTGTGTGGCGGCTCGTATTTGTAACACCAATAATTGTCCTGCCGGTATCGCCACCCAAAAAGCAGATTTAAGACAACGCCTTAATGTTGAAAAGTCAGCGGCACAATTAAACAACTTTTTATCGGCATCAGTCGAACTGATGCAGGTGATGGCCCGAGCCTGTGGTCATCATGCCTTGCGAGATTTTAAGCAAGATGACCTGGCCACCTGGCACCGTGACATGGCTTTATTATCAGGTCTTCAATACTCCGGCTTCAGTTCATTAAAAGATGCTTAGCAACATATTAGAGTCTTTTACATATCGGTTTTGGGGAGTGTGACTGCGTTCACACTTATCAAAAATATGTGTGATTGTTAAACCATTTTGTGTGCGTGGTGCCATCATACCCTTGTCGGAAGGTTAGACCCAAGAACATACCATCTCTTTATGTGTGAAGTGCATGGCCGCCATAAGTTCAATTCTGAAAGTCCGTTTATTGGGTGTGCTTTATAGTGACACTTATTGTCACTTTTATTACTTTGATACCATTGATTGTATGATTTTTCATGAAAACTGAATAATGTGAACCATATCACAGTATTATATTTTTATTAGTTTCTCCTTTAGTTGACGATGAATGGCCAATGGAGTAGAGTTGCCCTCGATATGCGGCCTTCCGATGAGGAAGGTTATTATTAACCCCCGAGAAAATAAATAGGAGAGTTCAGCTATGAACCTAAAACCCCGACTCCTGACCACCGCCATACTTGTGGCTGGTCTAACCTTTAGCACCGCGCAAGCGGCCACCGTTACTGACAGTATGCCGGTAACCATCACGATCGAGAATGCCTGCGAAATCAGTACGGCACCGACCACCCTTGATTTTGGTACACAAGGCGTGTTGTCCGCCAATATCGATAGTCTTTCAACGATTAGCGTAACCTGTACCACCGCAGCACCCTATAACATCGGTCTTAATGGCGGTGCCAGCGGTAATATCAACGCCCGCACCATGACTGATGGCACCGATTTCGTTGGCTATCAACTCTACCAAGAATCTGGTCGAACCACGGTTTGGGGCGATACAGTTGGTTCAAATACGATGGCAAGTACCGGCACCGGTGTTGAGCAATATTTCTCAGTTTATGGCCGTGTTGCGCCACAAACCACACCACCAGCAGGGACTTATAACGATTCGGTGACTGTCACCGTCACGTATTAAGCACCGGCAATGTTGCAACATCTTTTGCCCCGTGGCTTTTTGGCTGCGGGGCTTTTGGCAATCTCTGGTGTAATCGCTGCAGCCGGATTACAGGTGGCACCCATTGGGCTCAATTTTGCGCCGTCCAGTCCGGCTCAAGGCCTGTGGCTGACCAATACCGGTGGTGAAGTTTTGCATGCACAGGTGCGGGTGTTTGATTGGACGCAAGTTGACGGCAAGGACAACTTGGCGCCAACTCAGGCATTGGTCGTCAGTCCGCCAATGCTTAGCCTTGAACCCGGTGCGCGCCAGCTGGTACGGGTAATTCGCACCGATGCGACAGCCACCCAAGCCACAGAAGATGCCTATCGATTATTGGTGGATGAACTGCCATCATCGGAACAGGCTCAACAAACCGGGGTGCGTTATGTGTTGCGTTATTCGGTACCGGTTTTTATTGAACCATCCGTGCGTACAGCCGATGTCTCTGCCGTTAGCTCGGCATTAAGCTGGTCGCTGGAACATGATAACGATGGCATTGCGCTGCAAGTTCACAATGCCGGAATCAGCCATGCACAAATAAGCGATGTCAGCCTGTTGTTATCAGATAATGAACATGTAGAAATAACTCCCGGCCTGCTGGGCTACGTACTGGCCGGTATGACCATGCGCTGGACACTCAATGTACCTGTTACTCAATTTGAAAAAGGTACTCAACTTAAGGCAAGGATCAATGGCAAGACGTTCGATCAGACTTTCCCAGTCGGCGACCTGCCTTACTAGCTTGTTACTGCTGGGGATTATCATCGCCACATCACCCACGGCCTTGGCCGGTGACGGCGCCAGTTTGTCGCTGATTTCCGACGTTTCTTCGCCGGATACAGAAACGACCAGAGGAGAAGATCTTTATCTTGAAGTTAGGTTGAATGGTAATCCAACCGGAAAGATTGGGCATTTCATACTCGATGGCGGGCGTTTTAGTGCCAGCAGCAAAACCTTACGTACGCTTGGATTTCATCATTTTGCAGAAACCGGAGATGTTATCGAGCTCAGCAGCTTAACCGGCGTGGAAATTGATTACAATGCTGCACTTCAACGTCTGGACATTACAGTCAGGGCAGATCTTATCGATCAAGAGGAAACAGTTCTCAACAAACGCACCAGCACCATACCAAAGCCGACCGCCACGCCGGGGCTATTGCTGAACTACGATTTGTACGGCATGCACGATGATCGCAACAGCAGCAGTTTTTCTGCCCACACCGAATTACGATTATTTAATGCCTGGGGTGTCATGTCAAACACGACACTGTCTCGCTGGAGCGACGCCTCCAATCCCGGTGTGTCCAACGATACCGTACGTTTGGATACCAGCTTTAGTCGCTCTTTCGTGAATCGTGCAGTTACGTTGCAAATAGGCGATCTTATCAGCGGCGGTCTCGATTGGACGCGTCCTACTCGTCTCGGTGGCATTCAGTTGCGGCGTAACTTTGGCTTACAGCCCGAGCTGATAACTTTTCCGGTGCCGGCTTTCTACGGCCAGGCGAGTTTACCTTCGACCGTGGATCTCTATATCGACGGTCTCAGGCAGTACAGCAGCGATATTCCGGCCGGACCTTTCCAGTTGAACACCGTGCCGATTGTTAATGGCAACGGTCAGGCCCAAGTTGTGGTGACCGATGCCATGGGGCGACAAAACACCATTGATTTTCCGTTTTATACCACCAATCAGTTACTGCGTGCCGGCTTGAGTGACTATTCGTTGGAAGCCGGGTTTGTGCGCGAAGATTATGGTGTGGACTCATTTTCCTATGGCGACGATTTCGCTGTCAGCGGCACCTATCGACACGGAATAAGCAACCAGTTAACCTTAAGTGGTCATGTGGAAATGACTTCAAGGCTCGCCGAGAGCGGTGTCGGTGCAACATTTTCTATTGCTGGGGCCGGGGTAATTAATGCCTCGCTGGCAGCCAGTCGTGATCGTGGGATTAGCGGTCAACAGGCCGGAATCGGTTATAACTGGCGAAACCAACGCTTTAACTTTTCATTGGATTCTGTGCGTACCTTTGGTGATTATCGAGACATTGCCACACGCCATGGTCCGCCGCCGCCAAGCCGTTCTGATCGCGTGTTGGCCGGCCTTACGCTGGGCCGCGCAGGCAGCGTTGGTGCCAGTTATGTGGCCTTAAAATATCCGGACGAACCACGCTCACGCTATACCAGTGTTTACTATTCCAAATCATTGAGCCAACGTGCTTCACTTAATTTAAGTGTAAATCAGAACCTTGAAGACCACAATGACCGCAGTCTTTTTCTTGGTTTTTCTCTGGCGTTTGGCAACAATGTTTCGGCCAGCTTGTCAGCACAACACAATGACAAGGAAACACTGGCAAGCTTTGATATAAATAATCCGATTGATTCAGACGGTGGATTTGGCTGGCGCCTGCGGGCGCAAAGCGGTCATGATCAAGGCGGTGGTCTTGGTGAATTTGGTTTCCGTGGTCGTAACGGCGAAATCCGTGCCGGTTTGCAAAATCTGAACGGCAATACCAACGCTTATGCCGATCTCAATGGTGCACTGGTATTTATGAATAAACAGTTTTTCCCTGCACGCCGCATTGATGACGCCTTCGCAGTGGTATCCACTGACGGTGTCGCTAATGTACCCATCCTAAGAGAAAACCAGCCAATCGGTCGCACCAACAAACAGGGTAATTTATTGGTCACACAACTTAATGCCTATCAACGTAACAAACTCTCAATCGACCCGATGCAACTGCCGGCAGATGTGGACATCAGTCGGGTCGATGCCGAAGTTACACCATCCGACCGTGCCGGTACCCTGGTGAAGTTCGGTCTTCGTACAGTGCAGGCGGCTTCGCTGATTCTGCATGATGCCGAAGGCCAGCCGCTGGCGCTTGGTAGTCGGGTTTCGATTCGCAACAACACCGCACCGGTGGCAATTGTTGGCTATGACGGCATGGTTTATCTTGAGGGGCTCGATAGCCATAATGAGCTGGACATTGAGACCACAAAAGGCTACTGTGTTGTACAGTTTGACTATCGACCGCAAGGCAGTCTTGTGCCTTTGATTGGCCCACTAACCTGTCATGAGAAAAAACCATGAACCGCACACCTTTGTACAATTTTACCGCTCTGCTGCTAATCGTTCTTGGCCTGTTTTTCTATCAATCGGCATCCGCAGCGGTCAATTGCACCATTACTGCCACACCCAATACCAACTTCGGTAGCGTTAATGTGCTTTCCGCAAGTCCCGCTGACAGCAGTGCCACATTGAACTACACCTGCAGCCACAGCAGTTTTTTCAAGGCTTATTCCGCAACATTGTGTTTCAATATCGGAACATCGTTGAATGGTGCTGTTAATCCCCGCCAACTTACCTCAGCAGGGAACACCCTAAACTATCAGTTGTATCAAGACAGTGCCCGTTCGACCATTTGGGGCAGTCAATACGGCGCATTTCAACCGGTGATGGTGAACATCTCGCTACCGCCGGCATTCTTCGGAACCTCATCGACATCAGGAACTATGACGGTTTATGGCAGGGTACCGGGTGGCCAGTTGATGGTCGTACCGGGTGCTTACAATGACTCCTTTTCAGGGGGCAACGCCCAGATGACGATAAATCAGAATAGCGCACTCTTTAATCCACCACCCCCACCCGGGGTCTGCGGGGCCCCAATCGGTGCCAATTTTCCGTTTACCGTGCAGGCGAATGTGACGCCCCAGTGTTTTATCAATGCCAGCCCGCTTAATTTCGGAAACGTCGGTCTACTGACCGGCGGTGTGTCTGCCAACACCTTCCTTGCTGTGCAATGTTCGCGAACCACCGCCTACAACGTCGGACTGGGTGCTGGTTTGAATAGCGGTGGTAATATTAACGCACGGCAGATGGTGCTGGGTGCCAATAACATCAGTTACCAGCTTTTTCAGGATGTTGCGCAAACCTTGGTCTGGGGCGATACTGTTGGCACCGACACGATGGCCGGCACAGGTGCCGGTAACACCCAGAATCTGACTGTTTACGGCAACGTGCCGGCACAAACCACACCACCGGCCGGTACTTACAGCGACACCATCGTGGTGACGGTCACCTATTGACAGAACAACCATAAGTTTACTTTGTGGTTATTAAATACCATAAGTCAGGCTGGTTTTGGCAAAACCGGGTAACTGTCAGATGATGCCGAAATTACGACATATAAACGGAGACACAATTGAGAGTTAGGACTCAAATCGGTGAATCAGTTTCTGCAATACGGCGGACACCCTTGTTAAATCAGCGCTTGAGAATTCTTCGCCGATTGCATTAATCCAGGGAATGTATTTTTGCATAATGGCGGCATACATTTTTCGACCGCTTTCAGTTAAGCGCAGTTGCTTTGAGCGTTTATGTTCCGGATTGGCTTGGGTTTTAATAAGGCCTTCTTTTTTCATTTCGTTGGCCAATCTTTGCACCGCTTGTCGTGACTGCCCCATCATGCGGGCTATATCCGGAACGGTCATTGGCATGGCTGATTCGGACAGGGCGCCCAGGACTTTCCAGCGGGCACTGCTAATGCCCAGGGTTTGGATAAGTTGATCACCCTCAGTAATCAGCAAACCATTTAATTTAAAGGTTTCTAAGATGATATGGGTAAGTAATTCCCCTTCTTTTGTGTGTTGCATAAATTAAACCTATAAATAGATGACAATATGTTGTCATTATTTTGGGTTGTGGTTATAATGACAGCATGTTGTCATTATAACCGAGGAGAACACAAAATGCCTTATAAAATTATCAGTCACATACATCGGCTGGCTGCCATTACAGCAACCTTAAGTATTGCTCTATTTTTTTCTGCCACAATAATTATTGAATTATTCGGTACCGCAGAAGCCATCACCATTGTAAAAAGCCGCATCGTATTTCCAGGCTTATTGATACTGATTTCGGCCATCATATTAACCGGCGGCTCCGGATTTGCTTTATCCAAAAACCGCCGGGGTCGTTTAACCGATCAAAAGAAAAAACGCATGCCCATCATCGCAGCCAATGGTGTTTTTATTCTGATTCCATGTGCCGTGTTTTTGGATAAATGGGCTGCTGCAGGCTCTTTTGGTACGGCATTTTACTTGGTGCAAAGCCTGGAATTATTGGCCGGTGCTGTAAATTTGACCTTGATGGGTTTAAATATGCGTGATGGTTTACGCTTAACAGGAAAGATAAAGGCAGTAAAATAAACAGCCCACCGCCACTGTAATTATTTAAAACTGTGCTTAATTCAGCCGACAGGTCAAACTACAAGTCTGTTGGTCATTCATTAATTGTATGATGTATCTGTCTCAGCTAAAATAAAAACTTTTAATAGCAGCCGCCCATAAATCAGGCATGATTATTGTCCCCACTGAAAAGCGTTTTGATTGGCAAAACGCCCCCGTCGTTTTGTTCTTTATTGTGATTATTAATGTTTTGGTGTTTTATGCATACCAAACCGGTGATTCAGATCACTTTGATGAAGCCTTGCGGATTTATGTCAGCGATGGTTTATACCAAAAAGAACTGCCGCATTATCGTGAATTTTTAAGCCAGCAAGGTGATGAAGAAAAGATGGCGTTTTTCAAGCAGATGGAGCAACATCCCAATACCGGCTTTGCCGCCGCGTTTATTCTCCAGGATGAAGAATTCTTTGATCACTTAATCAGTCATGGCGCCGACATATTTGAACCTGATTATTATAAATATTGGCATTATCAACGCGAATACATTCATGAGTTGATCTTTGAGGTCAGCTTTAAAAAATATGGTTTAATCGCCAATGACCTCAACATCACCAGTTTAATCACCCACCAGTTTTTGCACGGCAGTGTCATGCACTTGCTGGGCAATATGTTTTTTTTGATTATTTGTGGCTTCGCGGTTGAGGCCAGTTTGGGCCACAAAACCTTTCTTATTTTTTATTTACTGACAGGTGTGGGTGCCGGATTGGCATATGCCTTAATGGATTTGGCCAGTACCATGCCAATGGTAGGCGCATCAGGTGCGGTGTCCGGGGTGATGGCCATGTACCTGGGTATTTTTCGGTTAAAGAAAATTGAGTTTTTCTATTGGTTTTTTGTGTTTGTCGGTTATTTCCGTGCGCCGGCTTTATTGATTTTACCCTTTTACATTATTAATGAGCTGGTTTCCCTGTGGACACAACCTCACTCTAATGTGGCTTTTATGGCGCATGTGGGTGGTTTTGTAACCGGTGCTGCTTTAATTGCCCTGGTTTTATGGCGAAAGCCGGAAACCTTAAACAAGGAATACATCGAATCTGACCACACAGCAACACCGGAACAGTTAAGTTTAGATCAAATTTATCAATCTATGGACAGGTTTACATTTGAGACAGCCCTAAAACGCTTGGAAAATCACATGACTGAATTTGCTGCCGATTTCAATTTAAAGATTTTAAAGTATAAATTACTTCAAACTGTTAAACCTGAACAAGCACGGGGTTATTTTAATCAAATTGTGCAATCCTCACGGCCTAATAAGCCGCAACTGGCTAAGGTTAAAAAGATCTGGCAAGATTTAGCCAAAGACGACAGCCCGTTTGATCAAGAAACACAATATAAGTTGGCCTGGAATTTCATTACTGTGCCTGAGCATATTGAACAAGCGGTGCAACTTTTTGAAGATTTGTACCATGCTGAAAACAAACACCCTTCCTTGCACCTGTTGGCACAAAAACTAGCAGGGGCTTATAAACGCCTGGAAAATCGTACTGAAACTGACAAGTACCAGAGTCTGGCGCAGGAGTTAGGCTGATGGAGCAACATTGTCAATACCACCCATTGATACCGGCCACCTATTTCTGTACAGAATGTGAAACCAGCTTTTGTGATGACTGTGTTGATGATTCCGGTTATAACCCGGTGGCGCGTTGCTTCCAATGTAATCACACGCTTGACACCTTGGGACCGGGTAATATTGAGCCCTTTTGGCGCAGGCTGCAACAAAGCTTTCGCTATCCCCTGGCGACCCAATCACTGGTTTTTATCTTAATTTTATCGGTGTTGTGTTCGATCGCCTTATACATACCTTTTGCCATTTTGATTTATTTGGCATTATTCGGCTCGGTCTTTAAATACTGTTTAAGCTGTTTAAGTCACACCGCCGAAGGTTTCATGACACCACCGGATATCACAGAAGCCTATGAAGGTGGCTTTAGAAAAATGCTGGTATTAATCGTCATGTTGTTTTTAACCGGTTTGGTCATCAATTTAGCCAACAGCTATCTGGGTTCGGCCATCGGCGGCATTGTGGCTTTAATGGTGACCTTGTCCTTTCCGGCCATCATCATTAATTATGCCATCTCCGACAGCATGATTGAGTCACTCAATCCGAGTAATATCTTTAATCTCATTCATTCAATCGGTTTACCTTATGGCTTGATTCTGGCCTTTATTTTCATCATGATGGGCTCCATTGCGGTGCTTTATCAGCTGGTGGCCATCATTCCATCCAGCCTGGATGCCATCTTTTTATATGCGGTGACCTTTTATTACGCCATTGTCATACATCATCTGATGGGCTATATGGTGTTCCAATTCCAATCTGCCCTCGGTTACAGTGCCCGCTTACAGGATGGCTCGAACACAAAACGCGGCGGACACGCCATTGCCATGGCGAAAATCTCGACTTTGGTTAAACAAGCAGAATTTAATGACGCCACAAAATTGTTGCGGGAACAAGTCCAGTTAAATGCCGATAAGCTGCCATTGAATACAAAGTTTTTCGATTTATTACTGGCCACCAGAAACCAGGAAGTTATTGCAGAATTTTTGCCGAAGTATTTTAAATTGCTTGCAAGCAATAATCGCCAAGACCTCATCAGCCGCAGTTATAAACGCGTGATGGCTAAAATGCCTGACTTTGAACTCAACAATCCCGACTTAAAACTCCTGATTTCCCAGGCAAGTTTTGATCACAACGACGCCCGAGTGGCCATCAAGTTACTACACGGCATCCACAAAAAACATCCGGATTTTAAAGACCTGATCCCGGCATTAAACCTACTGGCCCAAGCCCTCGACGAATACCCCAAATACGCCAGCCACGCAACCGCTTGTCGGAAGCTGATTCTGAAATTAAAAAGTATCTAACAGAAAAGACAGTATCTAAGGTGGGTTGGGCAGAGCGAGCTCAGCGCCAGCCTTTGAACGAATCAAAATCACTTCCAGCCACAACCAAAAAAGATAACCACCAGGGCGCATGTGATTTTTGTACCATATTTTGTGGTG
>QQUO01000082.1 GCA_008501575.1 Pseudomonadota bacterium | reverse complement strand
TCAGCGGTGGGTTGATCGGCTCGGGTTGTTAGCCAATATAGCTCATCTGTAAATTTATCCACCATAAAGATTGGATAACCGTAGGCATTAAATTGCTCAAATCCGATGAGTATGATTTTTTTATAGCCACTGGAAGCATTGAAATATAATTCTTCTGACTGGTGTTGTTCCAGCAGACTTGCAAACTGCTGTCGGAGGTTATCGGTGTCAAAATCAACCACCATCGTTTGACAAGCAATACCCCGGCTGCTGAGCACTGATTTAATACCGTCGATAATGTCTTCTTGGCGATGTAATAAGATAACCCTGTCTGCTTTTAAATCAATGGCGGCACTTAAAATGCCGGCACGACGGGGGTGATATATGGCAATATGAATCTGCATGTAGGCATTATAGTCAATCAATGATTAAAATGTCGCATCGTTGGTGGTGTTTATAAGCTTTTTAAGCTAAAATCCGCTTTCAATTCGATAACAGTAATCAGTCGGTTTTTTACCGACTTTTTTACGCCTGACTGGGTTGAGCAAAGTGTCTAAATTAAAACAATTATTATTTCCCGAAAACCGTCCACCAGCCATTTTGGCACTGGCTGACGGCTGTGTCTTTCATGGTTTTTCTTTTGCTGCCTCCGGCAGTCAAGTGGGTGAGGTGGTATTCAATACCGCCATGACCGGTTATCAAGAAATCTTGTCAGACCCTTCTTACGCCGGCCAATTGGTGACCTTAACCTATCCACACATCGGCAACACCGGTGTTAACGACGCCGATAATGAATCAGATAAGATACAGGCTGCCGGATTGATTGTTCGTCAATATCATGATAATGCCAGCAGCTGGCGCAGTCAAAATCGCTTAAGTGGCTATTTAAAATCGCAGGGTGTTGTGGCCATCACCGGCATCGATACCCGAGAACTGACCAATCACCTGCGTGATCATGGTGCCATGAAAGCTTGTTTAATGACGGCAGATGATCAGGGACAACTTGATGAACAGGCTGCCATTGCTAAAGCCCAGGCGTTTGCCGGATTGACAGGTGTGGATTTGGCCAAAGAAGTGACCATTAAATCCGCCCAAAGTTGGCAATCGGGGCGCTATGATTTAGCCACCCAGGATTTTAAAACATCTGCAAGTACCCCATATCGTGTGGTTTGTTACGACTTCGGAATTAAACAGCAAATAATGCGTATCCTGCATGATTTAGGCTGTGATATTACTTTGGTGCCGGCAAAAACGCCGGCGGCCGAGGTATTGGCCATGAATCCCGATGGTGTGTTTATGTCCAATGGCCCGGGTGATCCGGCGGCTTGTGATTATGCCATTACCGCCTGCCAGCAATTTTTGGCCGCTGATATGCCATTTTTTGGGATTTGTTTAGGCCATCAAATTCTTGCACTGGCAATGGGTGGTGAAACTGAAAAAATGAAATATGGTCACCATGGTGCCAATCACCCGGTCAGGGATGAGAGGACCCAACAGGTGATGATTACCAGCCAGAACCACAGCTTTTGCGTGTCCGAAGATAGCTTACCGGCTGAATTAACCATTACTCACCGGTCTTTGTTTGATCAAACCATTCAAGGTTTTCAGCACCAAAGCAAGCCGGCGTATGCCTTTCAAGGACATCCGGAGGCCAGTCCAGGCCCCCATGATGCCCTAAGTATTTTTAATGAATTCATTACTGCCATGACAAAGTATCGACAACAACAGGAGAATGCCCATGCCTAAACGCACTGATATTAAGCGCATTTTGGTTATTGGCGCGGGCCCTATTGTGATTGGTCAGGCCTGTGAGTTTGATTACTCCGGAACCCAAGCCTGTAAGGCCCTGAAGGATGAGGGCTATCATGTAATTTTGGTCAATTCGAACCCGGCCACCATCATGACCGATCCGGACACGGCCGATCAAATCTATATTCAACCGATTACCTGGCAAACCGTGGCTAAAATTATTGAGCGCGAGCGGCCCGATGCCCTTTTGCCGACCATGGGTGGTCAAACGGCTTTAAATTGTTCATTGGATTTGGTCAGTCAAGGGGTGTTAGAAAAATTTGGGGTGGAAATGATTGGTGCTTCACGAGAAGCCATTGACATGGCTGAAGACCGCGAGCAATTTAGAGTGGCGATGCAAGACATTGGCTTGGATGTTGCCCATTCTGCCATTGTTCACGACATGGATGAAGCCCGAGAAGTGCAAAAAACCATTGGCTATCCGGTGATAATCCGGCCTTCTTTCACCCTGGGAGGAACCGGTGGTGGTATTGCCTATAACCTGGAAGAGTTTGAAAGTGTCACCCGTGAAGGTTTGCGATTATCGCCAACCACCGAGGTACTGTTAGAAGAATCCCTATTAGGCTGGAAAGAGTTTGAAATGGAAGTGGTGCGTGATAAGGCGGACAATTGCATCATTATCTGTGCCATTGAAAATATCGATCCAATGGGGGTGCACACCGGTGATTCCATCACGGTTGCCCCGGCCCAAACATTGACCGATAAAGAATACCAGGTTATGCGTGATGCGTCATTGGCGGTATTGCGTAAAATTGGTGTCGAAACCGGCGGCTCCAATGTCCAATTTGCCATCAATCCAGAAAATGGTCGCATGATTGTTATTGAGATGAACCCACGGGTATCCCGGTCATCGGCACTGGCATCCAAAGCCACCGGTTTCCCGATTGCCAAAGTGGCGGCTAAATTGGCGGTGGGCTATACTTTAGATGAATTGAACAATGAAATTACCGGTGATGCCATTCCGGCTTCTTTTGAGCCGACCATTGATTATGTGGTCACTAAAATTCCCCGTTTTGCCTTTGAAAAGTTTGCCGGTAGCGTGGATCGTTTAAGTACCCAAATGAAATCTGTGGGTGAAGTGATGGCCATTGGTCGTACTTTCAGTGAATCACTGCAAAAGGCCCTGCGAGGTTTAGAAATGGGCTACAGTGGCTTACAACCATTGGTTAGCGCCGAGCAAATGGCACAAGGGTTTGATTTAAATAAGGAAATCCGGGAGGCCTCGTCACAACGTCTGTTTTATGTGGCTGATGGTTTTCGTCATGGTTATGATTTAGACGAAATTCACCGCCTATCAAATATTGATCCGTGGTTTTTACAAGCCATAGAGCATCTGGTCCAAGTCGAACAGGTATTGTCTGCAACGAGCATTGATGACCTTGATGACCAAGATTGGCTGGCGGTTAAACGGCTGGGCTTTGCCGATGATCGATTAAGTCAGATATTTAACTGTAGTGAGCAGCTGGTTCGCGAAACACGACTTTCATATCAGGTGAAACCGGTGTATAAACGGGTTGACTCCTGTGCCGCTGAGTTTGCATCGCCGACGGCCTATTTTTACGGCACTTATGAGCAGCAGTGTGAAGCGCGCCCGACAAACAATAAAAAAATTATGATTTTAGGCGGTGGTCCGAATCGAATCGGTCAGGGTATCGAATTTGATTACTGTTGTGTGCATGCCTCAATTGCCTTAAAACAAGCCGGCTTTGAAACCATTATGGTCAATTGCAATCCGGAGACCGTGTCCACGGATTATGACACCTCGGACCGGCTCTATTTTGAATCCTTAACTTTAGAAGATGTGCTGGCGATTGTTGCTGTGGAACAGCCTGAAGGTGTGATTGTGCAATATGGTGGTCAAACGCCTTTAAATTTAGCCGAAGATTTGGACAAAGCCGGGGTGCCGATTATTGGTTCTTCACCGGCTTGTATTGCCCGTGCTGAAGATCGCGAGCAGTTTAAAGCGATGCTCGATAAATTAAATTTAAAGCAACCTCCCAATGACACAGTTAGCTCCATTAATGAAGCCTTAGAGCGGGCTGATGCCATTGGTTTTCCACTGGTGGTGAGACCCTCATTTGTACTCGGCGGCCGGGCCATGGAAGTGGTACATTCAATCAATGAACTCAGTCGCTATATGCAAGAAGCGGTATTGGTGTCTAATGATTCACCGGTGCTATTGGATCGCTTTTTGGATCATGCCATTGAAGTGGATGTGGACATTGTGTGTGATGGCGAAGATATTTTGGTCGGTGGTATTATGGAGCATATTGAGCAGGCCGGAGTGCATTCCGGGGATTCTGCTTGCTGTATACCGCCATTTACCCTTAGCGAAGCGACCCAGCAAGAGTTAATCCGGCAATGTACCCTAATGGCCAAAGAGCTGAATGTGGTGGGACTAATGAACACCCAATTTGCCATCCAAGGTAATGATATTTATATTATTGAAGTTAATCCGAGGGCTTCAAGGACAGTGCCTTTTGTGTCCAAGGCCACCGGCTTACCGCTGGCTCAAATCGGTGCCTTGTGTATGGCCGGTATCAGTTTAAAACAACAGCAAGTCAAGGCCCGTCTAAACTTAAACCATTATTCGGTGAAAGAACCGGTGTTTCCATTCACAAAATTTCCCGGTGTTGATCCCATTTTGGGTCCTGAAATGCGCTCCACCGGTGAAGTGATGGGTACCGGTAAATCATTTGGTGCGGCGGTGGCCGCCTCTCGAATTGCTGCCCATGTTAAAATACCTCAAGTGGGCAAGGCTTTTGTTAGCGTTCGGGATGCCGATAAAGATAAGCTGATACCTTTGGCAAAACAATTGAGTGCTTTAAACTTTGAATTGGTGGCCACCCAAGGTACCTGCCAGTTGCTTCGAAAAGCCGGTGTATTTTGTGAAAGTGTTAATAAGGTGATTGAAGGTCGTCCTCATATTGTGGATCGCATTAAAAGCCAGGAAATCGACTTTATTATTAACACCACAGAAGGTGCTCAGGCGATTGCCGATTCGGCATCGATTCGAACAGAAGCGCTGAAACAGGGCGTGCATTACAGCACCACATTAGCCGGTGCAGCGGCCACCATTGCGGCTTTTGAATACGTAAAAAATCCCGAAATTTATGCCCTCAATGAGTTACATGAACAATAAGGAGATAAAATGAGAAAACCAATTACAAAAAAAGGTGCAGAACAGCTCAAGGCTGAACTGAAGCGCCTTAAAAATATTGAACGACCGAAAATTATTGAAGCCGTGGCTGAAGCCCGTGATCACGGTGATTTAAAAGAAAATGCCGAGTACCATGCGGCCCGAGAACAGCAGTCTTTTAATGAAGGGCGTATCGCTGAGTTAGAAGGTATTATTGGCAATGCTGAAATCATTGATGTCACCAGCTTAAATGTCGGGGACAAAGTTGTCTTTGGTGCCACCGTGGTGTTAGAAGCCGAAGACAATGGTGAAAACGTCACCTATCAAATTGTCGGTGATGCTGAAGCCGACATCGATCAAGGAAAAATTTCTATCAGCTCACCGATTGCTCGTGCTTTGGTGGGTAAAAGTGTCGATGATGAAGTCCATGTACAAGCCCCGGGTGGTGAAATAACATATTTCATTGAAGACATTATATACATCGAATAAACAGACAAACATATGGTTCGTATCAATCGCAGAGATATTTCCAGCGAACCGTTAGTGGGCGGTGAACACTTACCGCCCCTTATCCAGCGAATTTATCGTGCCCGTGGCATAAAACATGTCAGTCAAATTCAGTACAGTCTAAAACACTTAAATCATGCCGATGCCATGCCTGGCATTGATCGGGCAGCTGATTTAATAATCGATGCCATGGGGCAACACAAAAAAATCTATATTGTTGGTGATTTTGATGCCGATGGTGCCACCGCCACCGCTTTAATGGTTCGCGTTTTGCGGCAGGTGGGTGCCACCTGTGTGGATTATATGGTTCCCAATCGATTTGATTATGGTTATGGCTTGTCCCAGGGATTGGTGGATGAATTGGCCAGCCGGGATTGTGAATTTATTATCACGGTGGATAATGGAATCAGTTCAATTGCCGGTGTTCAAAAAGCACGAGATTTGGGCATGCAAGTGGTGATTACTGATCACCATTTACCACCGGCTGAATTGCCCCAAGCCGATGCCATCGTAAACCCCAATTTAGCCAACAGTGAGTTTGGCAGCCCTTGTTTGGCCGGGGTCGGTGTGGCTTTTTATGTGTTGACACGGATTATTAGCCAACTAAAAAATAACAAAAAATATCCGCAGCTTGAACCTTCGGATGTACAACTCAGTCATTTTTTGGATTTGGTGGCTTTGGGCACAGTGGCGGATGTGGTGCCATTAGACCATAATAACCGAATTTTAATAGAAGCCGGCTTAAAACGTCTCCGGAATGGCACCGGTAATCTGGGTTTATTGGCCTTGTGTGAAGTGGCCGGTTGTGATTATAAACGGGCTGATGCCCAAATGCTGGCCTTTATGCTGGCACCGCGTTTAAATGCCGCCGGTCGTTTACAAGACATGCAGATTGGCATTGAATTGTTGCTCACTAATCAGTATGAACAGGCACAATCACTGGCGCAAGAACTCAACACCATTAACCGAGAACGTAAAGCCATTCAATCAAACATGCAAAAAATGGCTGATTCGGTGATTAAAACATTACAAAAAGACAACAATCTAAGTGCTGCCGTCTGTATTTATCATCGTCGCTGGCACCAAGGTGTGGTTGGATTATTGGCTTCTAAGGTTAAAGAATACACCCAACGACCGGTGGTGGCCTTTGCCGATGAGGGTGAGGATTCTGATTGGGTTAAAGGTTCCGCTCGCAGCATTGAAGGCTTACATATTCGTGATGCATTGGTGGCGGTTGATCAGCAAAACCCGGGGTTGATTAAGAAGTTTGGTGGCCATGCCATGGCCGCCGGACTGACCCTGAAAAAGGCCCACATGGCTGAATTTAAACAGCAATTATGTCAGGTGGTCATTGCTTGGGTAAAGGATTTACCGGATCATCAGCAAATCATCAGTGACGGTGCCGTGCCGGTAGATGATCTGTCACTTTTTATGGCACAACAATTGGTGGATGCCGGGCCTTGGGGGGCAGGTTTTGAAGCGCCTTTATTTGATGATTATTTTATTGTAAAAGATAAAAAGCCGGTGGCCGAGATTCACACCCGATTGCGATTACAAACCATGGATTTAAGTAAACAAGTGGAAGCCATTGCCTTTAATTTTATTCCCCAGCAATTCCCGGACCCGGAAGAAAAAGTCCATGTGTGCTACCAAATGCAAGTGAATGAGTTCAGAAATCGACAACGCTTACAGTTGTTGATCAGACACCTTGTTTAAGGCTGCTTATTTTCTCCGCTATTTATTTTCGTCACCATTCTTTATAATGAGGTTAATTCATTAACGAAAACCCTTCATGCTGCAGTATTTAGACGGTAAAAAAGACCCCATGCGAAAAGTTGACACCGCTTGGTTGCGGATGGAAACGCCCCATAATCTCATGATGATTACCGGCTTGATGTTTTTGGACCAATGTCCTGATATTGATGTTTTCAAAGACGTATTAACCAAAAAATTCCTAACTTTTCGGCGCTTTAGACAGTGTGCCAATCAAAATAAAACCGGCTGCTTTTGGCAAGAAGATAAATATTTTGATATGGCGGCCCATGTTAGACGGGTGGCTTTGCCGGGCCAGGCTGATTACCGTGAGCTACAAGATTACGTCAGTAATTTAGCCTCATCACCGCTGGATAAAAATAAACCACTGTGGTCTTACCATATTGTTGAAAACTACGTCAAAGGACCGGTGGTGGTGGTTCGCATTCATCACAGTTATGCTGACGGTATTGCCTTAATTCAGGTGTTGTTGTCCATGACCAGTATAAGCCGTGGAAAAAGTTTGCAATTGGACGCGGAGGAATCGCAACAGGAACAACATGAAAAACTGGATTTATTACATCAGGTTATTAATCCTGCAAAAAAACAATTTAACCAGTCCCTTAAACTGCTTAATGAAATAGCCGGTTTAGGTAAGGATGTGCTCAATAACCCGGCTTTACTCGAAAAAGGGGTGGGTGAATCCATTAATCTCATGGAAGAGTTGATTTCAGCTTTGGCCTTAAGCAACGACCCGGAAAGTGTGTTTAAATCGGAATTGTGTACCCGAAAACGGGTGGCCTGGTCACAATCTTTACCGTTGGATGAGGTTAAAGCTGTGGCCAAAGCCACCGGCACCACAGTTAATGATGTACTCATTGCCAATTTGGCCGGCGCATTGCGGTCTTATATGTTGGATAAAGGTGATAACCCCGATGAAAAAGTCATTCGAGCCACGGTTCCGGTAAATTTGCGACCATTAAAACATGCCAAAGAGTTGGGCAATCATTTTGGTTTGGTGTTTTTGCAATTACCGGTGTTTGAGGCAAATCCACTGGCTCGTCTGGCTTATGTGCACCAAGAAATGAATAATTTAAAGAAGTCTAAACAGGCCTTGGTCACCTTAAGTTTATTGAGTTTGGTGGGGTTGGCACCCACAGCCATTCAAAACCTGTTGTTACATCAATTCTCCAAAAAGGCCACGGCGGTATTAACCAATGTTCCGGGCCCCCAGGTGCCTTTGTACATTGCCGGTTGTGAAATTAAAAAAATGATGTTTTGGGTGCCACAAAACGGTACCATTGGTATGGGCATCAGTATTTTGTCTTACAACGGCCATGTTGAATTTGGCTTGATTGCAGATAAAAACCTGGTGCCGCAACCCCATGAAGTGATTGCCAATTTCCCCCGCCAATTTGCCCAATTCAGTGAGTTAATGATGTTGCATCCCTGGGACGGTGAAGTTCATGCTGACTTGTTTGACTTTATTTAAGTGTGGTCGTAAAGCGCCATTTTAATCATTCAAATTTGTCCATTCTGAGGTTATAATCAATGGGTTATTAATGCGCGGAGACTTCATGCGAACCATGAGTATTTTGATTATTTTAATTTTGGTGGCAGCAGCCATTGTGGTATGGGCTGTCGGACTGTATAACCAGTTGGTGAAAAAGAAAAATCACGTTGAAGATGGTTGGAGTGGTATCGATGTGCAATTAAAACGGCGTTATGATTTGATTCCAAACCTGATTAAAGTGGTTAAAAAATATGCTCAACATGAAGAAAAAACCTTGGAAAAGGTGATTCAGCTTCGTAACCAGGCTAAACAGGCAGATAGTCAAAGCCAGCAAATTCAACAAGAACAAAAACTTTCCCAGGCCTTATCCGGGTTAATGGTACAAGTGGAAGCCTATCCCGATTTAAAAGCCAACACAAACTTTTTGGATCTGCAAAAACAATTACAACAAATTGAAACCGATATTCAATATGCCCGACGTTATTACAACGGTGCTGTGCGAGAATATAACACCCTGGTACAATCTTTTCCTTCAAATATTATCGCTCAGAGATATGACTTTAAAGAGGCTGAGTATTTTGAGATCGAAGACCCCACACATGCTGAAAATCCCGACATCGCTTTCGATTAACACCATGTTTCATCGCCTGCTTGTTGTTTTCCTGTTGCTGCTGTCAGCGGCATCGCCTGCGGCTGAAAAAATACGTTCCTTTAACAGCGATATCACTTTGCAGGTGGATGGTGAAGTCAAAGTGGTTGAAACCATTCAGGTTCAGGTTGAACATAACAATATCAGACGGGGTATTTTTCGGGATTTCCCCACCATTTATAAAACACCCTGGCTGACCAAGTCCACAGTTGGCTTTGCGGTGGAAAAGGTATTGCGCAATGGCCAGCCCGAACCCTTTCATACAGAACCATTGGCCGGTGGTGTGCGCATTTATATCGGTGATAAAAATCATTTGGTGCCCCGCGGACTGCAAACCTACACCATTGGGTATCGGACCAACCGGCAAATGGCATTTTTAGACACCCATGATCGGTTTGCCTGGAATGTCACCGGTAACGGCTGGGGTTTTCCCATCGATAAAGTTTCAGCCACTGTGCAACTGCCTGATGAAGTTCCGGCTGCAGCCATAAAAGAGCAAGCGGCGTGGACCGGTTATGCCGGGGCCACTGGTGCCGATTATCGAGCAGAAATAGACGGGCAAACCGTCGTGATTGAAAGCACCCGTGCTTTACGTCCCTATCAGGGCCTAACCCTACGCATCGAATTCACCAAAGGTTTTTTTACCAATAACCGTTCAGTTTTTTTAGATTTTCTGGCCGATAATTTATTTTGGCTATTGATGGTGGTTATTTTAATCAGTTTAATGGTGTTTTATTGGATGGCCTGGGACCGTGTTGGTCGAGATCCTGAACCCGGCGTTATTATGCCGCGATTTTATCCGCCTGAGAATATGTCACCGGCAGCGATGCGGTATGTGTTGAATGAAAAAGCCGATGGTAAAAATTTTACCGCAGCGATAATCAATTTAGCGGTAAAAGGCTATATCAAACTGGCCAAAAAAAATTCGGGTTATGAAATCACTCGCCAGGACAGCCAAACTAAGGAGAAGGCATCAAAAGGTGAGCAATTAATTCTGCAGAAATTACTGCGATCCAGTGATTCAATCGTTATCGATAAAAAGTATAACAGTCGGGTCAAAACCGCCCAATCGGGCCTTTTGGCGAAGATTAAACAAGAGTATAAGGACAAATGTTTTAAAAATAATTGGGTTTATGCCTTTATCGGTATGGGCATCAGTGTCTTGGTGATGCTGGCTTTGTTGCTACACCACAATCCGGGTAACCGCGTTGCTTTTGGTGTCATCGGTCAAATTGTATTTTTTGCCGTGGTGATGTTCTTTATTTTTAAATCTAAACCACTTGGATGGATTCCTGCTTTGGCTGTTTTTGTGTTTATGTCGAACTTAAATTTATCGGTGGAATTGTTCATCATGTTGGGTTTTCTAATTGTGGTGAATTTATTTTTTATCTATTTACTGAAAGCACCGACACCCTTTGGCCGTCAACTGATGGATCAAATAGAAGGCTTTAAACTGTATTTGTCCACTGCTGAACAAAACCGCTTGGAGATTATGCATCCGCCACAAATGACGCCGGAATTATTTGAACGCTACTTACCTTATGCTTTGGCTTTGGGCGTCGAAAACCAATGGTCCGAACAGTTTGCAACCTACCTAAAACAAGCCGCACTGGACCCACAGGAATATCAGCCAAGCTGGTACAGCGGACACAGCTTCGATTTAAGTGGTTCTGGCAGTCGCAGCTTTGGCGCCATCTCCAGTGGCATGGCCAGCACCTTATCGGCGGCATCTATGCCACCTTCTTCTTCAAGTGGCGGTGGTGGCTTTTCAGGCGGCGGCGGCGGTGGTGGCGGTGGTGGCGGTTGGTAATAATCCACCGTTTTCATGCTTTTTTAATCCTCACCATGTTAGATTAAGCCTTTAGAATGACACATGTGCCATGAAAAAATTACTTAAATGGATAGTGGGTCTGGTTGTGACCTTGCTGTTACTACTGGTTTTAGCGGTGTTCTTACTGCCCATCTTTTTTAATCCCAACGACCATAAACCCGAAATTCAACGGATGATACAACATCAAATAGGTCGTGAAGTGCAATTAAACGGGCCCATTGGCTGGTCTGTGTTTCCCTGGATTGCGATTGAACTCAACGATGTCACGGTGGCCAATGAGACTGGCTTTAAGGGTGATTATTTAGATCCAATCGGCACTTTGTCAGCACGGGTTAAACTTTTA
>QQUO01000286.1 GCA_008501575.1 Pseudomonadota bacterium | reverse complement strand
TGTTAAGGTGGTTGATGGTAGTCGCGAACGTGTTCAGAATTTTGAAGGCGTGGTGCTGGCCGTCAAAAATCGCGGTATTAACTCAGCTTTTACAGTGCGGAAAATTTCATACGGTGAAGGGGTGGAACGAGTGTTCCAAACTCACAGCCCAATGATTGCCGGTATCAAAGTGAAACGTAAAGGTAAGGTACGTCGTGCCAAATTGTACTATTTGCGTCAGCTTGAAGGTAAAGCGGCCCGTATTAAAGAAAAGCTGGGCGTTAAAAAATAACACGATAAGAGAGAATAGTTATGTCAAGAGTATGCCAGGTTACTGGAAAAAAAACCGTCATGGGCAACAATGTATCCCATGCCATGAACAAAACTCGCAGACGCTTTCTGCCAAACATTCAAATCCATCGTTTTTGGGTTGAAAGTGAAAATCGTTGGGTTAGATTGCGCGTCTCCGCTAAAGGTATGCGAGTCATTGATAAGAAAGGAATTGATGCTGTTTTGGCTGAAATTCGTCACCGTGGAGAAAAGGTGTAATTATGCGAGACTTAATCAAATTGGTGTCAAGTGCCGGAACCGGTCATTATTACACCACGGACAAAAACAAGAAGAACACGCCTGACAAGTTGGCCATGAAAAAATATGATCCGGTTGTCAGAAAGCATGTGATTTATAACGAAAAGAAAATCAAGTAAGCCAATCATTTGGCAAACTTTAGTAACGGTAACAACTCATTGTGGATTGTTACTCAATGTCTATAAGGACCAGCATTTATAACTGGGTGCCCGTGATTGATGACCGGGTTGTTATGATGGGTCTTTATATTGAATTAACCCTAACAATAGGACAATAAAACCATGGCAAATGTAACTGTCAAACAGCTGCTGGAAGCTGGTGCTCACTTTGGGCACAACACCAGATACTGGAATCCCAAAATGGCCCCTTATATCTTTGGTGCCAGAAATAAAATTCACATTATTGATTTGCGTGAAACGCAATCGATGTTTAATGATGCCTTAAACTTTATGGGTACCATTGCCTCGCGTCGGGGTAAAATCTTATTCGTGGGCACCAAACGTGCTGCCAGTAAGGCCATCCGTGAAGAAGCAATGCGCTGCGGTATGCCATTTGTTTCGCACCGCTGGTTAGGTGGTATGTTAACCAACTATAAAACAGTTAAAGCCTCAATCAATCGCCTAAAAGACATTGAAGCCATGAAAGAAGACGGACGCATGGAGCGATTTGTTAAAAGAGAGCAGTTGGCCATGGATCGAGAACGGGCCAAGTTAGAAAGAACTTTAGGTGGCATTAAGGACATGAAAGGATTGCCGGATGCCATATTTGTGGTGGACACCAAGTTCGAATCAATCGCCATTAACGAAGCCAGAACATTGGGAATTCCGGTGGTGGCCGTGGTTGATACCAACAATTACTTCAAAGATGTGGATTACATGATTCCGGCCAATGACGACGCCATGAAAGCCATTCGACTGTATGCAGCAACTGTTGCTGATGCCATCTTAGAAGGTAAGGCTTCAATGCAAATTTCAGGGGCTGATGACAGCGTTGAAAAAGCAGACAAGCCCGCTGCGAAGAAAGCCAAAACCACTAAAAAAGCCGCGGTCAAAAAAGACGATAAGGCCGATGACAAAAAGGTTGCTAAAAAGGATGCCAAAAAGGCTGATGAAGCCGCTAAAGCTGATGTCAAAGAAGTAAAAGCAAAAGCAGAAGAGAAGCCAGTGAGCAAGGAACAGGCTGCCAAAGATACGGCTGAGTCTGAGGAGAAAACCACTAAAAAGGTAACCAAAAAAACGGCCAAGAAAACCACCAAGAAAAAAACCACCAAAAAGAAAACGACTAAAAAGAAAACCACTAAGAAGAAAGTGGCCAAAAAAGAAGGCGACGAGTAACGTAAGGTTTCAGGCCGGATTATTCAGTAATCCGGTCTTTTGATTAAAATCTGACCGCAGTTTTATGGCTGCGGTTTATATATAGTGAGGTTATGATTATGAGTATTACAGCAGCAATGGTTAAAGAACTGCGCGAAATAACCGGTGCCGGCATGATGGAATGTAAAAAAGCACTGGTTGAAACAGATGGCAACATTGAAGTGGCCGTTGAAAACTTAAGAAAATCCGGTGCAGCCAAAGCCGCCAAGAAATCCGGTCGAGTGGCCGCTGATGGTATTATCAAAGTCATCACATCAGACGACAACAAAACTGCATACATCGCTGAGATTAACTGCGAAACTGATTTTGTGGCAAAGGACGAGAATTTTCTGAAATTTACTGACACCTTAATTGAAACTGCGCTGGCTAATAATGCCGGTTCAGTCGATGCATTAATGGCTTGTGAAGTTAATGGTAAATCTTTAGAACAAGCACGCACCGATTTAGTGGCAAAGATTGGTGAAAACATCCAATTACGCCGGATCCAAAAAATTGTTGCCGACTCGGGTCAAGTGGGCACTTATTTACACGGAAAAAATATTGGTGTTGTGGTGGCAGCAACCGGTGCAGATGAGGATTTAATGAAAGATCTTGCCATGCATGTGGCGGCTTCTAATCCACAATTTGTGGATGCAGATCAAGTGCCGGCAGATGTTTTGGAAAAAGAAAAAGAAATTTTAGTGGCTCAAGCACAAGATTCCGGCAAGCCCGCTGAAATTATCGAGAAAATGGTGGAAGGCCGTATCCGCAAATATTTAGCAGAAATTACGCTCAAAGGTCAAAACTTTGTTAAAGATCCTGATGTGACCGTGGCTAAATTGTTGAAAAATAACAATGCAGATGTGCTAAACTTTGTTCGATTTGAAGTGGGCGAAGGCATCGAGAAAAAAGTAGACAACTTTGTCGAAGAGGTCATGTCGCAAGCACGTGGAAACTGAAACTGATTCTTTAAAATATAAGCGCATTCTCCTGAAATTA
>QQUO01000245.1 GCA_008501575.1 Pseudomonadota bacterium | reverse complement strand
GTCAAGTTTCAAACATATTCCAGTATAAGATTTTTCGACATGTTTAATCAAAAAACTTCATCCGGCACCCATTTTAACCAATCTGTAAGCAATTGTGGAGATTGTGAGTTATGCACTCGCATAATTGACAACCGCCGGGTTAGAATTCAGTCGCATGAAATCGCTGCCATTGAAACGATTATTGATGCACATATCATGGTTGAAAAGGCTCAAACCGTTTACGATAACGGTCAAACATTTCAGAACTTATACACCGTTCATTCAGGTATGTTTAAATCCGTTTACATCACCCAACAAGGTGAAGAACGGATTGTTGATGTCTTTATACCCGGGCAGATTATGGGCTTTGACGGTATTCATGGCGGGCAATACAAAACCACGGTTAAAGCCATTAGTTCCGGCTCCTATTGTGTGATTCCATTCTTCCCGCTTCAGGAACTGGCCATGAAACACCGTGATATCCAAAACCGCTTGATGAAAATGATGAGTGCCAAAATATTTCAGTTTGAAGTCACCCATTCAGAATACACAGCACAACAAAAACTGGTTGATTTTATTCAGGAAGTCTCAGATTTATATTATTCTCGCGGTTTTTCTGCCAAACAATTTCCATTCCAAATTTCACAACGGGATTTGGCCAATTTTCTGGGCCTGGCAGAAGAAACATTGAGTCGAGCCTTTTCCAAGCTCAAAAAACAAAACATCATGGTTTTAAACAACCAGCAAATAAGTATTCTGGACATGGCAAAATTCAAACAAATCATTGAATAATGACAAACAGCCCCAAAATTAACCAGCTGACCTAAATAACTCATTCTAAGGAGACACGCTTATGAGCGATAAAATTATCACCGCCACCGACGACAATTTTACTGAAATCACCAATTCAGAAATCCCTGTTTTGATGGACTACTGGGCTGAATGGTGTGGCCCATGCCGCATGATTGCACCGGTTTTAGAAGAAGTGGCTGAAGAGCTTGACGGCCAGGTCAAAGTGGCCAAACTTAATATTGAAGACAATAAAGACACCCCGGTCAAAATGGGGATTCGCGGCATTCCCACATTAATGGTGTTTAAAAACGGTGAAGTTGTTGACCAACACGTTGGCGCTGTGTCAAAAGGTCAACTCATGGACTTTTTAAAGAAACACATCAGCTAAATACAGCCAATAAATGCCCAAATTTATCGTAAATTTGGGCATTTTTTTAATTGTTACTGGACAGCCCAAATTTTTAATGGTAGTTTATGCAACATCTAATCGGGCAAACCATTTCTCCCGAATAACCATTCTTGATAAACCGTAATAATAACAACACGACACTGCTGAACGCAGTTTAGGGATTATACACTTTTCTAAAAATACGACTTAACGGCGCCCTGCCGAATAACCTATGAACCTATCTGAATTAAAACAACTACCCTCAACCAAATTGACTCAAATTGCTGAACAAGTTGGTGTAGACACCCGCTCCCGGGTGCATAAACAAAACCTCATTTTTTCCATCTTAAAAAAACACGCTAAAAAAGGTGATGATATTTTTGGCGATGGTGTGTTGGAAGTGTTACCCGACGGCTTTGGTTTTTTACGCTCACCGGAAGGCTCTTATCAGGCCGGGCCTGATGACATTTATGTCTCGCCCAGCCAGATTAGACGCTTTGGTTTACGCACTGGCGACACCATTGCCGGGAAAATCAGACCGCCCAAAGACAGTGAACGATATTTTGCCTTATTGAAAATCGACACCATTAACTATGAGCCGCCTGAAAACACCAAAGGTAAAATTATTTTTGAAAACTTAACGCCATTGTTCCCCACGGAACAGCTTAAATTAGAGCGCGGTGACGGTTCTCGAGAAGATTTAACCACCCGGATTATTGATCTTATTTCACCCATCGGTAAAGGTCAGCGTGGTCTTATTGTGTCACCACCGAAAGCCGGTAAGACCATGATTTTGCAAAACATTGCCACCTCCATTGCGCAGAACAATCCGGAAGCCAAATTATTTGTGTTGCTGATTGATGAGCGTCCTGAAGAGGTCACTGAAATGCAGCGAACCGTCCGCGGTGAAGTCATCGCTTCGACTTTTGATGAACCGGCCACTCGCCACGTGATTGTCGCTGATATGGTGATTGAACGGGCCAAACGATTGGTAGAACATAAGCAAGATGTAATTATTTTATTGGACTCCATCACCCGATTGGCGCGCGCCTATAATACCGTGACACCGGCATCGGGCAAAATCCTGACAGGTGGTGTTGATGCCAATGCCTTACACCGCCCGAAAAAATTCTTCGGTGCCGCGCGTAATGTTGAAGAGGGTGGCAGTCTCACCATTCTGGCCACCGGCCTGGTGGAAACCGGCTCGAAAATGGACGAAGTTATTTTTGAGGAGTTTAAAGGCACCGGTAACATGGAAGTTCACTTAGATCGCAAAGCCGCCGAAAAACGCATTTGGCCGGCTTTGAACATCAATAAATCAGGCACCCGTCGTGAAGAACTGATTGTCGATAACGAATTTCTGCAGAAAGCCTGGATTTTACGCAAAATTCTCAATCCCATGGATGACATTCAGGCCATCGAATTTTTGTTGGAAAAACTTAAAGACACCAACACCAACGAAGAATTCTTTACTTCCATGAAACGATAAATAAATGGTGCCCGTCATTGCTGATGGGCACTGTACATTTATAAAAGGGTCTTGCGTTATAATTTCAATTGATCTGACACCTTGAATCCAATGACCCAAGCCCTGAACATTATTTACAACGTTGATGCCATCAGTCACCCATTAACCGGGATCGGACGTTATACCCACCAGTTGGGTTTACAGCTACAACAGAATCCAGCTGTTGCTGATTTGAAACTATTTAGCGGTGGTCGATGGCCAAACAATTTTGAATAATTGGCTGACAATAAT
>QQUO01000225.1 GCA_008501575.1 Pseudomonadota bacterium | reverse complement strand
TTTCTGCGGCAGCTTTTAAATAAGCGTGAGCCAATTCAGGTTTATTCCATTTTTTATTCTCAGCTGAGTAAATATTATATAATTCATATTCAAGCACCCCGGGTTTAATGGTATTCAAATTAATTAATTCCATTAAGGCTTGAATGGTTTCTGGGTTTTTATCGATTCCAAGACCATTTTCACGAACAATAATACCGAGTACAAAAGCATCGATATATTGTTGTTGAATCGATTGGTTTAAGTAATTGTGAGCTTGGGGATAATGTGATTCAATATGATCTGAAAATACCCGATTGGCATATTTAAATTGGCCAATGGCACTGCCTTGTTCGGCCGTCATTTGATAAAAGCTAAGCGCGTCAGAATAACCAGCAGGGTAAGTCTTTATATGTTTAATTATTAAGTCACCAAACAGTATTAAAGCTTCTGGCATACCTTCAAATGCCAATGAAATAACGGCATTGTATTCACCTAAATCATCCTCAAACATGAGGGTATACATTTGATTCAAATGGGGGTTTTCAGGCTTATATGAATCGTAGGTTTGGGCAAAGGTGGACACATCAAAATAAAAAGGCATATCAAATAATGTATCCTTAGAGGCATAAACTTCTAGTAATAATTTGTCCTGTGCAAGGATGAACGTACCATCAACCACGGTATAGTCTAAAAGTGTCAGTAATTGATAGACAGAATATGGGTCACTAATCCAAATGGGTTGGTCTGGATTTTTGGCGCGATCTTCATCCCATGTTAATTGGGCCAGTGCCAGGAGTTGTGTCTGATGGGCTATGACTGCCTGATTGTCTTGGTTCAGTAAATGACAACTCATCGCAGCTTTATGGAGAGCTATTGAATGGTGACCTTCTGCAATTTTTTGGTCTATGGCGGCTAAGGATGATTGACAGGCTTCCTGATTAACCATGTCTGTGGACATGGTGATTGTATGTAGGCTAATAAAGTCTAATAATGAGGAGTTTTGGGCTTGATAGGCCTGCAGTTTGGTCTCATCAATTTGTGGCAAGCTGTGAGTAAAAGCCCATTGCGGTAATAATAAGCCGGTGATTAAAATGAGAAGAGTTATTTTCATGATGATTTCTTTTGTTTGTTTAACATTTCTTTCAGCATATTTTTGAGTTCATTTTCTTGCTGTTGTAATTTTTCTTGGTAGGCTTCTGCCTTATAGACACGCATGGAAAGTGCATCATTAATTTGTTTAATGTGATCGACGTATTGCGAAACATGCTGTTTAGGAACATGATTTTAACGGGTTGCCAATTGAAAACTGATTTGTAAGTCACCTTGGGTTTTAATAACTTTTCGTTCAAAATTCAGATAGTCCGAATTAATAATTAAATCTTTTTCATCGGTTTGAAAATCTGGTCCGGTTCCGATTAATTTGACCTCATGATTTAAATTAAGCGGATAGGGTAATGCCAAGGGTGTATTGCGAATAACTCTGGATGGAATGTCGAGGTAATTTAGTAAGCCCCAAATAATAATATCTGAATAGATATACTGGCCCTTTTGTTCCCACATATTACTGATGTTATAGAGTTCATGGTGTGAAAATAGATTGCTGTCCAAATTATCTTTAAAGGTAACATCCTGGCTTAATTCTGCACGACCATATAATTTATTGACGTAGGATTCGAATTGCTTTTGTAAGTCATTGTGGGTTTGGTTTATTAATCGGTGACGGATTCGAGTGGCCTCAAAACCATAATAGGTGGTTTGAGTGGACAATTTTGTTTGGTTGTTATCGCTAAAATCAAACTGCTCTATTACATGCTTTTTTTCTATATGTGGATGATTAAACTTTATGGGCTCTAAGGCAGAAACCGTATGCTCAATTGGCAGCGCAGCCCCATAGGGAACTTCACCAATGGTGTTGATATCTCCGCCCTGGTTGGAAATGGTGGAGTCCAACCAGTAATTCTTATTATTTAGTGGTACTTTTAAAATAACATGATCAAATACACCCGGGCTGGGTAACATGTTATTGATACCTTCATGGTAACTGGTGGAGACCAAAGCTGGAGTTGAAGGGATATTCAAGCGTTGTAAAATGGTTTGCAATAAGATGGTTTTATCTTTACAGTCACCAAATTTAGTCGAGAATGTATCTTTGACCAAACGAGGTTTATGTGAATTAACACCAATTTCGATGCCAAAGTATCTAATTTGATTTTGCACGAAATCTAATGCCGCACTCACTTGCTCTGTTTGGGTGGGTAGCTTTGACCATGCTTCAACCAGTTGGTCTAATTCTTTGGTTGTACTTTTTTCGACCGTGAAAACCGATTGTGCCCACGCAACAACCGCTGACCAATCAGCAAAATCAGACACTTCAACCATCTGATAGGGCATAAACCAATATGGTGTTTGGCCTTGGATATCCACCGCGGCAATATCCTCTAAATACCAATGATAGCGGCTGGTGTTTTTTTCAGTGGATTTTTTGTATTTCAGATTTTGGTCTGATGTTTTGATTTTGATGAGTTTGTCTTTCGCAGTTTTTATACTTAGGTTCAAATACTTAATCGGCATTGACCAATTCATTTGAAATTGCTCAAATAAGTGACCGTCGAAAATGGGATTAGCACCGTAGCGGGTAAATTGTAAATCAAGGTAATCGCCGACCCTCAAGTCTTGAATGACCAGTAATGCTGTTTTAGTGCCTAAATATATTTGGTTTTCTAATTCTTTTTCTTGCCTCAGTATTTCAAATGACTGATTGTCCAAAACATTAATGACCTGTCCGTTTCTATATATGGCCAGAGAATTGACAATCATCTGCTCATAGTCAGGATGAAAGATAAGTTCAATTTTCCCAATATCCTGGAGTGCATTTTCGTTATTAACACGTTGAACCGTTCTGATGTATCTGGCCTCGATATCTTGGTGATGAATAACTTGGCGATCG
>QQUO01000052.1 GCA_008501575.1 Pseudomonadota bacterium | reverse complement strand
CGGTACAATGCCGGTTTGATCATGGTAGGTGACCGCGAAACCATGCGAAAAATATAAGGTATCACCGGCATTGAGATTGGCTTTGACCACCGGCCAGGCCGCTATTTGTCCTGCATCTGATAATAAATACATCACCACATCCGCTTTCTGAGTGGCTTCTGCCAACTCAAATAAGGTTTCACCTTCCACCCAACCATCTTTAAGGGCTTTATCCCATGATTCGCCACCTTTACGTTGGCCAACAATGACATTAAAACCATTGTCTTTAAGGTTAAGCGCCTGACCGGGACCTTGCACTCCGTAGCCAAGCACCGCGATGGTTTTGTCTTTTAAAAATGCCTGGGCTTTTACCAGGGGGTATTCTTCACGGGTGACCACTTCTTCTAAGGTGCCGCCAAAATTTAACTGTGCCATAATAAATCCTATTTGTTAATAATGTTAAGATGAGGTTTCCACTGTTTGTCCGTTTTCGGACTCACAAGTGGCGTGTTGTTTAAATACAGGCATGTCTTCTTGCAAAGATTCAGTGGTCATAAGCTTACTGATACTGACCGGGCCTGAACGGACAAACTCGAGGACGCCCACTGTAGATAAGTCATCAAACAAAGCCTGACTTTCCGCCCGTTTACCAATTTTTTCAATCACTGTAAATTCGCTGTTCATGCTTAAAACCCGGGCATGGTGTCGGTGAATAATTTGTTCGGCAAGGGTTTGTTCTAACATTGATTTTGAAGCAATCTTATACAAAGCCAGCTCTTGCTGGATGATTTCATCTTGGTGATAAAAATCAGCTTTAATGACTTCAATCTGACGCTCCAATTGTTGACTGACCCTGAATCCGGTTTGTGCATCACAGCTGACTTGAACATTGTGTCTAAATAAACCGGAATGGGTTGATTCACACACCGATAAAGCCTCAATGTTCAGACCGGCTCTGGAAAACACGGCCGAAATTCTGTTTAATATGCCGGTTTGGTCATTGGAATAAATAGTAAAGGTATAATTTTTAGTCATGGTTTAGTCCTCACTGTTATCGTCGCTGGTTCCGGCGGTGTTGGTTCCCAGGCACATGTCAGCCACTGAGGCGCCGGGTGTGATGATGGGAAAGACGTTATCTTGTTGCGCCACCATGACCTCTAAAACAAAGGCGCCGGGGTGTGAGAGCATGGTATGAACCGCATCAGCCAGGTGCGCTCTGCTACTGACTTTGGCATTATTGATGCCATAGCCATCAGCGATGAGTCCAAAGTTTGGATTGGACAATTCGGTGGAAGCGTAACGTTTATCAAAATACAGTTCCTGCCATTGGCGCACCATACCGAGGAATTGATTGTTTAAGATGATGATTTTGACCGGCAATTGATGTTGCATTAATACGCCCAATTCTTGAATGGTCATTTGCACGCCACCATCACCGACTATGCCGACAACTTGTCGATCTGGTCGGGCAAATTTGGCACCGATGGCAGCCGGTAAACAAAAGCCCATGGTACCTAAACCACCTGATGTGATTAAACTTCTGCTTTGCGAGAACTTGGCATAACGGCAGGCCACCATTTGATGTTGGCCCACATCGGTGACAATCAGGCAGTTATCATCTTGTTGGTTCAAGCATTTAATCACTTCAGCCATATTGATGGTATCCGTTTTTGGCTCGAGATCTTTGGCAATGATCTTATGTTGTTCAATGGCGTGTAGCTGGTGAAACTTTGCCAACCATTGCGGGTGCTTATTAGCATCGAGTTGTTTGGTCACTGCCGGCAATGTGTGCTTAACGTCGCCCAATACCGCCACGTCAACAGCCACATTTTTATTGATTTCTGACGGATCGATATCAAAGTGAATAACTTTGGCCTGTTTGGCATAAAAATCCAGATTGCTGGTGACACGATCATCAAATCGCATACCAACAGCAATCAATACATCACATTCATTGGTCAGAGTGTTGGGGGCGTAATTACCATGCATACCCAACATGCCAACATACTGCGGATGATTTGTAGGCAAGGCGGACAGTCCCAAAATGGTGGCAGCTAAAGGCGCACCACAGCGTTCAGCGAATGCCAGAAACTCCTGTTCAGCGGCGCCTAAAATCAGCCCTTGGCCAAATAATACCAGTGGTTTTTTAGCGACATTAATTAAACGGGCGGCTTGTACTAAAGCCAATTCATCGGGTTGAGGCGTTGGCTGGTAACTGTTCAGTTGATAACAGGGATGGTAGTCAAAAGCCATACAATCGATTTGGGCATTTTTAGTGATATCGATTAAAACCGGTCCCGGTCGACCGCTTTTGGCAATATAAAAAGCTTTGGCAATAGCCGCCGGTATTTCACTGGCTTGGGTGACTTTGATATTCCACTTGGTCACCGGCGTAGAAATATCTAAGATATCAATTTCCTGAAAAGCATCGGTGCCTAAAAGCTGAGCAAACACTTGGCCGGTGATACAAACCAATGGCGTTGAATCTAGATAGGCATCGGCAATACCAGTGATTAAATTGGTGGCGCCGAGGCCTGAAGTGGCCAGGCAGACACCAACTTTACCGGAGGCACGGGCATAACCTTGGGCGGCATGGACAGCGCCTTGTTCATGCCTGACCATGATGTGCTCTAATTGATCCTCGTAATCCATTAAGGCATCATAGGTGGGCATAATGGCACCACCGGGGTAACCAAAAACCTGGCTAACCCCTTCAGCCAATAGGCTTAAAATAATCGACTCGGCACCGCTTACATTTGGGAGTTCTTGGTCTGCTAATGGATTGTTTATGGTCATGGGGTCTGAAGTGTTTGAAGCCGATTTCATGCGAGGACCCCTGTTGTTGTTAATGATGTGTTATGGTTTTTAGCTGTGGTACTGACTGATTCATGCGTGGGCTGATCTGTATCCGTTAAGCAGCCTAAAGAGGCTGAAGTCACCGACCTGGCATATTTAGCCAAAACCCCGCGCTTGAATTTAAGTTCAGGCGCTGACCACTGTTGTTTTCTGCGGGCTAATTCAGCGTCGCTGACATGCAGTGTTAAACGGTTGTTTTTGGCATCGATGGTAATTTCATCACCGTCCTCAACTAAAGCCAGGGTGCCGCCCACTTGTGCTTCCGGGGTGATGTGACCCACCACAAAACCATGGGTGCCACCGGAAAATCGGCCATCGGTAATCAGCGCCACGGCGTTACCTAAACCGGCACCAATAATGGCCGAAGTGGGTTTTAGCATTTCCGGCATACCCGGACCACCTTTGGGGCCGACATATCGAATCACCACCACATCACCGGGTTTAACATCGCCTTTAGCAATACCCAGATTGACCGCGGCTTCACCATTAAAGGTTTTGGCTTTACCGTGAAAAACTTCGCCTTCTTTACCGGTAATTTTGGCTACGGATCCTTCTGGAGCTAAATTGCCGGTAAGAATTTGGATATGACCCGATGACTTGATGGGGTTATCAAATCCATGGATAACATTCTGCTGTGAGCCTAAGGCGCTCACGCCGGCTAAATTTTCAGCCAAAGTTTTGCCGGTAACCGTCATGCATGAGCCATCAAGCCAGCCGAGCTCCAGCATGTATTTCAATACCGACGGAATACCACCGACTTCATGCAAATCTTGCATGAGGTACTTACCACTGGGTTTTAAGTCGGCTAAAAATGGCGTGGTGTCGCTGATGGACTGGAAATCATGCAAATCCATGACAATGTTGGCGGCATCGGCAATGGCCAGAAAATGCAATACCGCATTGGTGGAACCACCCAAAACAGTCACCAGTTTAAAGGCATTTGTTAACGAGGCTTTGGTGACGATGTCTTTGGGCTTTAAATCATTAACTAATAAGCCTTCAATGGCTGCCGCCACTTGTTGAGATTCGTTTGTTTTGGCTGAACTGATGGCTGGGTTTGAGGACGAATAGGGTAAACTCATGCCCATCGCCTCAATCGCGGATGCCATGGTGTTGGCGGTGTACATACCACCACAGGCACCGGCACCCGGACAGGCTTTTTGGATGACCTGTTGAAATTCCGTTTCATTCATTGTGCCGCTGACTTTTTCACCCCAGGCTTCGAAAGCGGATACCACATCGAGTTTTTTACCGGCATGACAGCCCGGTGCGATGGTGCCGCCATAGACCAATAGAGCCGGGCGATTAAGCCGCAGCATAGCCATCATGGCGCCCGGCATATTTTTATCACAGCCGACCACGGTCACCACAGCATCGTAATGCATGCCGGCCACCACGGTTTCAATGGAGTCGGCGATTAAATCACGCGAAGGCAGTGAATAGTGCATGCCTGAGGTGCCCATCGAGATGCCATCTGAAATACCGATGGTATTAAATACCAGGCCATTTAAGGGTTTCTCACAAACCGCTTCTTTGATGCGTTTGGCCATGTCATTGAGGTGCATATTACAGGGATTGCCTTCATAACCGGTGGAGGCAACACCTACGAACGGCTGGTTCAATTGCTGTTGGCTCAGCCCGATTGCATGCAACATGGCTTTCGCGGCCGGTTGTGAATCATCCTGGGTGACGGCTTTTGAATAGTTGTTTAACGGTTTCATCATGCGACCCTGAATTTCTTGTCATTAACTTTTTGGTTTCGGACCAGCTTTTCAAATTTGTTTTTTAACAGCGCACCAAAGGTTTCTTCCCAGGGTGTGGTAAATTCATGCGCACCAACCGTGCCAACGGCTTTCACTTCCACCGCCGTACCGGTCAAGAAGGCACCTTGCGCGTTTACAATTTCTTCCGGTTTGAAAAATTTCTCATGCACCGTAATACCGTTCGCCGCACACAGCTCCATCACAATGGTGCGGGTGATGCCCGGTAAAATATGACCTTTTGGTGGTGTGTATAGGGCATCATCTTTTTGTAAAAAGAAATTGGCACCGCTGGCTTCGGCCACATTACCATTTTGATCTAATAACAAGGCATCATCAAAACCATCAACCTGCGCATCCTTCATTGCCAGGATAGAGTTAACGTAATGCCCGGATACTTTGGCATCCACATGACATGATCTTGGATCCGGTCGGCAATAGGGCGAAACTTTGAGTTTTAACGCACCAGCATCAAAGTACTGCCCCCAATCCCAAGCACAAATAAAGACATTGGCTTGGCTGTTGGCTTGTAAGCCCAACATCTCATCGGTGTACACAAAGGGGCGGATATAGGCATTTTGCAGATTATTTTTAGCCAGCAACTGATAACTGAGTTCAACCAACTCTTCGACACTGTGGTTGATATCAATGTGCATGGTTTTTGCGGAATACAACAAGCGTTCATAATGGGCTTCCGCCCGAAGAATTTGGGTGCCATGATTGGTGGCGTAGGATCGGATGCCTTCAAAAACACCATTGCCGTAGTGAAACGTTTGTTGGTATAAACCGGCTTGACTATCGGTGGCCAATTGCCACTTACCATTTAAATAGGTCACTGTTTCGTTATCGTAATACATGGTTTTTTTACTCTTCTTTGGTTGCTGTTCTTGGGTTAATAAAATATTTCAGGTAAAAAAAAAGCCCTTCTCGGTGAGAAGGGCTTTTTTTGGATTACCAATTGTTTGCCGAACTCACCACATACGCGGGCCAATAATTACGATAATAATAATTATGACGATGTTGATAAGTTTGGCGTTGGTAAATAAATTCATTTTTAGTTTTTTAGTGTATTATTTTTGCTCGTTTGTGAGTTCATAAAGTGTGTGTATTTTGTCGTATAATCTTTCAAATAAAATCAATTGTCAACTAATTAATTTTATTATGTGTCACTTTTTGTGTCCAAGATTAAGTTCGAATTCATTTAATATATCCTTAAGAATAAGTTGGTAAGTCATTGAATAATAAAGTTAAAATGCTTGGCTTATGATATCTGTTCTGTGGCAGTTAAACACCTGAGGTAAAAACAGTATTTTTTTACCTCAGGTTTTTGAGGAACGCCTTTATTTGTTATTTTTCAGTATAAGTTATCTTTAAAAACAGGGTGATTATTTAGCCTGATAATTATGATTAGTTAGCAACCGAATGCTCCATTCAAATCATAAAAATTTAAGCAAGCTACTAGCTTATGCGGGCGACGAATTATCTGTTAAAAACAAACTGAATAACTGCCCACATTCTAATGAGTGTTATTTATGACAAAATGTCGTATTGCAGGCAGATTGCCGTTATAATCGCGCACCTTTTAAGTACCGGTAATAACATGATCAGCACCGCCAATATCACCATGCAGTTTGGTTCGAAACCACTCTTTGAAAACATTTCCGTTAAATTTGGTCACGGCAACCGTTATGGCTTGATTGGCGCCAACGGCAGTGGTAAGTCAACGTTCATGAAAATCTTAACCGGTGAACTAAAACCCTCATCAGGCAATGTCTCCTATGATTCGGATGAGCGTATTGGCGTGTTGGGTCAAGATCAGTATGCGTTTGAAGAACAAACAGTGATAGACACCGTCATTATGGGTCATAAAGAATTGTGGCAGAACAAAGTTGAACGGGATCGCATTTACAGCCTGCCTGAAATGTCTGAAGAAGATGGCATGCAAGCGGCCGAGCTGGAAAGCGGCTTTGCGGAAATGGACGGTTATTCCGCGCAAGCCCGTGCCGGTGAATTGTTATTGGGTCTTGATATACCCGAATCACAACATTTCGGACCCATGTCAGAAGTGGCACCCGGTTGGAAATTGCGGGTGTTATTGGCGCAAGCCCTGTTTGCAGATCCTGACTTCTTATTGTTGGATGAACCCACCAATAACCTCGATATTAACACCATTCGCTGGCTGGAAGAGACCTTAACGGCCAGAAAATCAACCATGATCATCATCTCCCATGATCGGCACTTTTTAAATTCAGTCTGTACTCACATGGCTGATTTGGATTATGGTGATTTGCAGCTGTTTCCGGGTAATTACGACGAATACATGACCGCGGCCACCCAGGCCCGCGAACGTAAATACGCCGAAAATGCCAAGAAGAAAGCGCAAATTGCTGAGTTACAGACCTTCGTTAGTCGCTTCTCAGCCAACGCATCGAAAGCCAAACAAGCCACGTCCCGGCAAAAACAAATGGATAAAATCCAACTGGAAGACATTAAACCTTCATCAAGGGTCAGTCCATACATTATTTTTGAGCAAGGTAAAAAGCTCTTTCGAAATGCACTCGACGTCAAAGGACTTACTAAGTTATTTGATGATAAGACTATTTTTAAAGAAGTTGATTTGTTATTGGAAGTGGGTGAGCGGATTGCCGTTATCGGTGCCAACGGCATTGGTAAAACCACATTCCTAAACTGTCTAACTGATTATGTCGAGATTGATTCAGGTACAATAAAATGGTCAGAGAACATCGACATCGCCTATTTCAAGCAAGATAATATGGGTGCTTTTAAGGAAGATATGACCGTTTTCCAGTGGATGGAGCAGTTTAAACAAAAGGACGATGATGAGCAGGCTGTGCGCAGCGTTTTGGGTCGTATGTTGTTCTCCACAGAAGACTCGAAAAAGAAAACCACGGTGCTCTCAGGAGGTGAAAAAGGCCGCATGATGTTCTGTAAAATCATGCTGCAAAAACCCAACGTCATCATCATGGATGAGCCCACAAACCATTTGGATATGGAGTCCATTGAAGCCCTAAACCTGGCCTTAGAAAACTACCAAGGCACCCTAATTTTCGTCTCCCATGATCGCCAGTTTGTATCGTCCATTGCCACCAGAATCATGGAGATACAAGACAACGACGTCATCGACTTCCGCGGCACTTACCAAGAGTATTTAGAGCGCCAGGGCATTAAATAATTGGGTTAGTGCCTTTTTCCGATAGGTTGTGGTATGAGTCTGGCTGAATCAGGCGATTTGTTAGCAACATAAAAAAGGGCACTGTTATCAGCGCCCTTATAATAACTCTGGTTACTATTTTAGAATGAAAAACGGAAGCCCACGTTTGCACCTAAATCACCGTCCAGGCTTTGTACACCGGCGGTAATGGCGGTACTGCTTGAGAATTTAAACAAACCTTTAATTCCCGCTTCAAAATAACCATCATTATAATCATCAATTTCGGTGTAACCGGCTTTGGTGATCAATTCAAAACTTGAAGTGAAGGCAGTGCGAGTTCCAAAGTTTAGGCCATAAGTTAAGCTGTCGCCAAATCGGTTGTCAATTTGTCCCAGATCAAATTCAGCATAGAAGTCTGTGTCACTGCCAGTGTTACTGTGAAAACCGACCGAAAGGCCATAACGATCGATGTCAGGGCCATGACTGCTCAGATTAGAATAATAAGCACCCATATAAATGCGGTCAGTCAAATCAAATCCGGCATCAAGGTAAAAACCGTCGAGGTGATTACTTCCTGATATATCCACATAATCATAACCAAATTCCAGATAGTTATAATTAATGTCCTTTTGTGCGAAAGCAGTTGTTGTCATCAGCGATAAAGCAACTAAACTCAGTATTTTATTCATATGTTTTTCCTTTATAAATTTATGTTGAAAATTGTTATATTGCATCTTCTTATATATGAATGATGCATGATGGATTCAAGTCTTAAATCTGTATTTATGCCTGATTTGATAATAAGAAAAACCATCACATCCCTGTGATGGTTTTATTAAAATTTCTATTCAAATCCGTTTTCAAAAATCAGGTCATTAATCACTGTACTGCATTGTCCGCCGGCAACAAAAATACATTCAACCCATTCGGGGTGATCAATGAAAGGATTGCGATTACCCTGGTATGAATAGACGCGCTCATTACGCTCAGTTTCGTAACTGTCCACGGGGTCTTGATTGTGCCAGTCGATGAGCACGGACAACAGTCCCATGTAAGGATCACCTGTGTTAATTAAACCCGCATTATCCGTGAGCTGTAAATCGGGCTCGCCGCTGATATCGCCGGCATAACGGACATCCATATAAAACATGGCGCGGGCAATATCGCCCTTACGAAAATCCCAGACTTCAAAAACACTGCCATTGGTCCAGTTAGATTGTCCTGGACCACCAACACCTTGGTTAAATGTGGTGGGCATCTCGGTACAACCAGAAGTACAATTATTAAAGTATTTGTTGTCACGATTTTGATTATAGATTTTGTCCGATATCATGAGATGATGCGCATCCGTTCGGGCAGTGTTATCAGTGCCTAACGTGTCTCTATGAAAACCATAAGATTGAGGCCAGGTGTGTTCACGGTTATAATCTTGTTCACCACCACCGAAATAGGTGTACGAATCATTTTTATAAATCAACCAAACTTTACTTGGATCAGTGGGGTCTTCATCGGCAAATGCCAACACCTCCCAGGTATCGGTACCACCGGAATAGGGAAAACTGGTGTGGTCATCAATAATTTCATGGAGAGAATTTCGTAATGTGGTGGCATCGGTATCATCTACGGTGGCGTAATAATCACCAATGGGGCATAAATTGTTTAACAAACCCGGTGTGGGGTTGACCGCTTGGTAAGTGCTGCTATTCAAAGGACCGCCGGAGCCACTGGGACACCGTGCCATACTTTGATTGGCGGCATTGGCATTTTCGTTTTCATTGATTTGCGGTTGACTGGCATTCATTAAGGTCAATAAACCGGCGTCATCCGCTTGTCCTGAATCATACACCAAGGCGTCCATAATATCGGTTGTGGTGATACCATCACCAATATTAAACAGACTGGCGTCAGCAAAATAAATAGCCACGGCATCGGGACCGTCTTGGATACTGTTGGCAGCCAGTACAAGATCCGGCGATAAACTGGCATCACCGATTAAAAAATAGCCATCACCTGTTAACTGATAACCGGTTAAATCATAGACATCGTAAATTTGATCTGTGGCTCCGTCATACATCACCAAGGTCACACCATTGGTGCTGCCATTGGCAGTGCCTTTCAATTCAATAAATTCAGCCAAACCCACCGCATCAACTTCATTAATGATGATTTGCGGTGCCGGTGGATTGCCGGCGGCGGCATTGGGTGTTGGGCTTGCTTCAAAAAAAGTGTTGTTGGTGTCTTCGGAGGTTTCGTCATGGCCATTAATGCCATTACCACCGGTTTTAGTTTCATTGCCCTCATTCATATCACTGCGTTGCCAGGAGTTACCAATGGCATGAGAACTGAGACTGATCACAGGTTGATTGATTATGTCTGTGTCATTTAAGTAACTTGAAGGGGTGCTATCGGCATCGGGACCGTCAATGGAGACACCGGTTTTACTGATGGCTTCGACTTTATCGCCCCAAACGATATAATCCAAGTCTTGCATGAGATCACTTTGACCATTCCAATAGACTAAAACGACCACTTCCCCACTGAGATCAGTCAGGCCACTGTTTAAACCATCAATTGAGCCGGGACGAGCTTCCAGCATATCCGGCACATTAATATCTGTGTCGGCAATTTCGTAAGTGGGATCAATACCATAGACATTGTTGAAGTCAACAGCACCATTGAGTGCAATGGTTTGATAAGCACCGGGTGCAATACTGGCACCGTTAGGGAAACGGGCGTAGAAGTCTAAGTAGCCACCGCCACCGCCACCGCCTGTTACCAGTTGATAGTAATAGGTGTTACCATAGGAGTAGGTGGCATCCGTTAGGTAAACGTCGGTTAAATCAATTACATTGCCACCTTTATTATGAATTTCAATAAATTCACCCTCTGTAGGGATAATGGTAATTTCAGAGATTAGCAGATCAGATAAATTGGCCTGAGCAGGCAAAGTTATCAAAAAAGCAAGCCCCATAAACAATAAGATATTTTTGTGTTTCATAGAATCCTCTTTTTTTGGTCAACATATTTTAACTGCATAAAATAATAAAAATGTGAATTAGCGCATAAGTCTTGAAACAAGTTAATGGCCCTAATATTGGCTTTTTCCCAAAGACCCGGACATATGCAGCGGTCTCACAGTATTATTATGAAATATCGCAGATTATTTATCAGGACAACTTATAGACAATGTATGTCGTTTAAGGACAACAGCGAATTGTCAATAAAAAATGATGGGAATGAGTATTTCTATCGACGCATTCGAACGAATCCTTTCGACAATCAGCACTTATCAGGGTTTATATTTTCACCCACTAAAGTACTTAGATTTACCTGAATTTGTATAATGAGACTTCTGTATAGCTCAAACATTGATTCTGCAGATGAGTTTAAATGATTCAATACAAAAATCATTCAATACCTTAACATTTATTCCTGACCGCAGAAGACTTCACCCACAAGAAACTATTTACTTTGGTTGGGACTGAAAACTTACTTTTCTGGAATGAGATATAGATTTATTAGACAGTATTTATTCCTCAAAAACAGACAGACCAAGCTATCCATTGCTGAGATTATTCAGAAATATAAGATTCGTTTGGATTGTTGGTTATATTAAGTTATTTATGAAGAGTTCTCATAATGTGAATTGCTGCATGAATTATTAATAAATAATTATAGTGGTTTCATAATTGGCTGATATAAGTTTAAAATGCACCCCTAAAAAGAGGTTAAAAAACAATGAAAATTAAACAACAGATTCTAAAACCAACACTATTGGTATCAGCTTTGGGTTTGGCTATGTCACATTCTGTGATGGCAAACGAATTCAAAGATCAGCTGATTATTAAGTACAAAGATTCTCATGTAATACAAATCCAACAAGGTGA
>QQUO01000351.1 GCA_008501575.1 Pseudomonadota bacterium | reverse complement strand
TTAACACCGCAGGTTGACTTCGATTTTGATCAGGCCATCATAGCGCCCTACATCAACACCGCAAAACCACGGGTGGCGATATTGCGTGAACAAGGTGTTAATGGCCAAAATGAAATGGCGGTGGCTTTTATGCGAGCCGGATTTGATTGTGATGATGTGCCCATGTCTTTATTAATCAACCACAGCAAGCAGCTGTCTGATTATCAGGGGATTATTGCTTGTGGCGGCTTCTCATACGGTGATGTATTGGGGGCTGGGCAGGGTTGGGCCAAGAGTATTTTGTTTAATCAATTGCTGCGTCGTCAATTCAGCGCATTCTTTGCAGACAATAATCGATTTGCCTTGGGTGTTTGTAATGGTTGTCAGATGTTTTCCGGGTTGCGGGAAATTATTCCGGGCAGTGATGATTGGCCTGACTTTGTGGCCAATCACAGTGGCCAATTTGAGGCGCGCTTTTCAGCGTTGCAGATTGCCGACCATCATAACCTGTTTTTTCAAGGCATGGCCGGTGCCGTGATTCCGGTGGCCATTGCCCATGGTGAGGGTCGCGCCGTCTTTAGTGGTTCAGCCAACAAACAAGTGATGGCGGCGCACTATGCCGATAACCAAGGGCAAATTAGCATGCGTTATCCATTTAACCCCAATGGTTCTCAGTCGGCAGTGGCCGCAGTGAGTAATGATGATGGGCGAATTTTGGCCATGATGCCCCATCCGGAACGGGTTTTTCGTGGAGTACAAATGTCCTGGTCGCCAGCTGACTGGCAGGATACATCACCTTGGCAACGGATGTTTTATAATGCCCGCCTGTTTGTCAACTGAATAACTGATGAAATCACCTATTAAAGAATTGTTGGTAAGTTCGTTGCTGTATTTGCCCTTGTGCTTTTTTATTTGGTTTACCGCAGCCACTTTATTGATATTACCGGTTCACTACTTGGCGGAATGGATATTAACAGCCTGGCAACCTGATTTGTTTAATGGCATCAGCCAAACCCGGCATGTGTTGTCCGTTGAAACCTTAATTTTTCCGCAACAGCAATTTGCCGGCCAAGGTGATAAACTGGCAGTGTTGGATGTGACTGTTAATCCCTTAATTTATGGCTATGGTTTGGCGGTTTTTGCCGGTTTAACCATTTCCGTTCCGGCGTTGGGTTATAAGAAAAAAATTATCCAGTTATTAATTGCTTATGGGGTGGTGTGTTTATTGCAAGCCAACGGTGTGTTTTGGGAAACCTGTAAGTCATTATTGTTTTCAGGCGGTGATGCCTTTGATGCCATCAATGCCACCGGCATCAGTCATAATCTGGTGGCTGCCATGTACCAGTTGTCTTATTTAATCTTAACACCGGTGGTACCCATTTTTTTATGGATCGTATTAAATCAAAAATTTATTGAAACATTAATCGAATGGCAACAAACCGAGTAATCTTAAATGGCGCAACATTTGGGTTTATAATTCAATCACAACATTAAGAAATAATCGGTGTTAAAACACACATCACGACAGGGCCTTTGCCATCGGTAAGAACTTTGGTGGCGAACAACTGTCTTAAAATACCTAACAGGGTGGATGATTTAGATAAAAATATTATGTCAGAAAACGCATTAACAAAAGAACAGGCAGAAACAAAATTACCCGAACCGGATTTTGAAACCCGTTTGAGTGATTATCTGGTGGAAAAAGGTCGTCTGAAAGAAGACGATTTGCAGCGTGGTATTCGCTTAAATAAAGAAAGTTTTGGTGTTACCCTGGTGCCATTATTGGTGCGTTTGGGCTTGGCTTCAGAACGTGATGTGGCATTGAGTTTGCATGAATTGATGGATTTGCCCTTAATTAAGGAAGATGACATTCCCGATACCACCAATGTCAATGCCGAATTCCCAATTCGGTTTATGCGTGAATCTCAGTTTGTGCCGATTGCCGAAGATGAAAAAACCATTACTGTGGTGATGGTTTATCCTTATTTAGATTATTTGATGAAGTCCATTCAAATGGTGGTTGATAAGGACATCGATATAAAAATCGGCATGCCCTCGGAAGTGGAAAACACCATCGAAAAATTGTATGGCGGTGGTAAGTCTGCCATGGGCCAAATTGTCGAAGGTTTGGGTGATGAAAGCGGTGAAGAAGAGGATGTTGAGCATTTAAGAGATTTGGCATCGGAAGCCCCGGTGATTCGTCTTGTGAATATGATTATGCAACGGGCGGTGGAATCGCGGGCGTCGGACATTCATATTGAGCCTTTTGAGAATCGCCTTAAAGTACGCTATCGCCTGGATGGTGTATTACATGAAGTGGAATCACCGCCGGCCCGGTCAACGGCAGCGGTTATATCGCGGATTAAAATCATGGCCAAATTGAATATCGCCGAACGGCGATTGCCGCAGGATGGCCGTATTATGCTGCGGGTACAGGGTAAAGAATTGGATTTACGGGTATCCACAGTGCCAACGTCCTATGGTGAATCGGTGGTGATGCGTATTTTGGATCGGGAAAGCATTGTTTTTGATTTTAATAAATTAGGCTTTCGCGATCACACCTTAAAACCCTTTTTAAAAGTGTTGGGCATGCCCCATGGGATTTTGTTGGTCACCGGCCCCACCGGTAGTGGTAAAACCACCACCCTTTATACCGCATTACAGCGTTTAAACACGGAAGACCGTAAAATTATCACCGTGGAAGATCCGGTGGAGTATCAGCTCACCGGCATTAATCAGATTCAGGCCAAGTCATCCATTGGATTGGATTTTTCCAGTGCCTTAAGAGCCATTGTTCGTCAAGATCCGGACATTATTATGATTGGTGAAATGCGGGATTTAGAAACCGCTAAAATTGCCATTCAATCAGCTTTAACAGGGCACTTGGTGTTATCCACCATTCACACCAATTCAGCCGCCGGCGGTATTACGCGAATGATCGATATGGGCGTTGAGGATTATTTATTAACTTCG
>QQUO01000117.1 GCA_008501575.1 Pseudomonadota bacterium | reverse complement strand
TTTAGGTGAATACGCAAATATGATTTTAATCTCTTCCTTGGCCACACTGATGTTCTTAGGCGGTTGGTATTCACCCATTTGGGGTGACAGCTGGTTGGCACAACCAAGTATTTTATGGTTTATCGCTAAAACAGCTGTGTTCTTGTATATCTATTTCTGGCTTCGGGCCACATTACCACGCTATCGCTATGATCAAATCATGCGTTTGGGTTGGAAGGTGTTTATCCCGATTACCATTGTCTGGATATTCGTCGCGGCTATTTTAAAAGTTTACCAAATTGGCCCTTGGTTTTAATCATCAGGAGTAAATGATGTCTAAAATCGTCAAATATTTAAAAAGTTTAACGCTAAAAGAAATCCGTCAGGGTATGTTCCTGACCCAAAAATATTTCTTTAAACGTAAATTTACGGTGCGTTATCCTGAAGAGAAAACCCCGAAATCACCGCGTTTTCGTGGTTTGCATGCATTGCGTCGCTACCCCAATGGTGAAGAACGCTGTATTGCTTGTAAATTATGTGAAGCGGTGTGTCCGGCGGCTGCCATTACCATTGATTCTGAAGAACGGGAAGATGGTACCCGACGCACCACCCGTTATGAAATTGATTTATTTAAATGCATTTACTGCGGTTTTTGTGAAGAGTCTTGTCCTGTTGATTCCATTGTGGAAACGGACATTCATGAATATCACATGGAAACCAAAGATAAAAAAGTGATTACCAAAGAGCAACTTTTAGCCATCGGCGATATGTATGAAGCGCAAATTGCTGATGCCCGTGAACAAGATAAGAAGTATAGATAATGAGTCCGGAATTATTACAACAAATATTGTTTTACCTGTTTGGCACCATTGCCATCGGGTCGGGGATGGCTGTGGTGAGTGTCAGAAACACGGTCTATTCAGCCTTATTTTTAGTGCTGTGCTTCTTTAATGTGGCGGTACTGTGGCTGTTAATTGAAGCTGAATTTTTGGCCATTATCCTGGTGCTGGTTTATGTCGGCGCGGTGATGGTATTGTTCCTGTTTGTCATCATGATGCTGGACGTCAAAAAAGTGACCAAAAGCCAATTAAAGAGTGGCTATACCCGTGCCGCTTTACTGATTGCAGCGGCCATGCTGGTGGAACTAATCATGTTATTTGGTTATCGTTTGCAAAATCAATTACCTGCCGATGAATTGATTCGACAAGGTCTGGAATACAGTAATGTCACTGAAATAGGTCGGACCTTATTCACGGATTATGTGTATCCTTTTGAAGTTGCCGGGGTTATTTTATTGGTGGCCATTGTGGCAGCCATTATGTTGACCATTCGTAAACGTCCGGAGAATAAACAGATTGATGCCTCCAAGCAGATTCATGTCAATCCGGCTGATCGAATTCGGGTGCTGTCCATGGATGCTGAAAAAGGCAATGGAGAAGACGCATGAGTTTAACCTTAAGTCATTATTTAATCTTTTCGACCTTGTTGTTCATGGTCAGTCTGGGTGGGATATTTGCCAACCGCCGTAATCTCTTGGTGGTGTTAATGTCTTTGGAGTTGTTATTACTATCCGTAAACACCAACTTTATCGCCTTTTCAAAATTTCTTGGTCATGTGGATGGCCAGGTTTTCGTGTTTTTTATTCTGACAGTGGCAGCCGCAGAAGCGGCCATCGGATTGGCCATATTAGTGATGTTGTTTAGAAATAAAAAATCCCTTGAAGTTGATGACATTAATGAGTTAGAGGGTTAAGCATGGATATGAAAACAAATTTAATTATCATCGCTTTCGCCCCATTATTGGCGGCAGCCATTGCGGGCTTATTTGGGCGAAAAATAGGCCGAATCGGTGCACACAGTGTAACCATTCTGGCAGTTGGTCTATCCTGCGTACTGTCTATTAAAGTGTTGTGGCAATTTATCACGGGAGAAGCCACTGCTTTTAATGAAAACCTATACAGCTGGGCGGTTTTTGGTGATATCGCCATCAATGTCGGGTTTTTGGTGGATTCATTAACCGCGATAATGATGTCGGTGGTTACATTTGTGTCATTGATGGTGCATATTTATACCATTGGTTATATGAAAGATGATCCGGGCTATCAACGCTTCTTTTCCTATATTTCCTTATTCACCTTCTCCATGTTGATGCTGGTGATGAGTAATAACTTTATGCAGTTATTCTTCGGCTGGGAAGCGGTTGGCTTGGTGTCTTATTTACTGATTGGTTTTTGGTATAAAAAAGAGTCGGCCATTTTTGCAAATTTAAAAGCCTTTATGGTTAATCGGGTCGGTGATTTTGGATTTATCATTGGTATTGCCGGTGTTTTGTATGCCTTTGGCAGTTTGGATTACGCAGAAGTCTTTGAACGTGCCCCTCAGGTTGCCGGTGAAACCATTGCTATTTTCGGTCAAACGGAATGGTCATTAATCACCGTTATTTGTATTGCCCTGTTTATTGGTGCCATGGGCAAATCGGCCCAAGCCCCATTGCATGTGTGGTTACCTGATTCCATGGAAGGCCCAACCCCAATTTCCGCATTGATTCATGCCGCCACCATGGTGACCGCCGGTATCTTTATGGTGTCTCGGATGTCGCCATTGTTTGAGATGTCTGAAACAGCATTAAGTTTTGTTATGTTAATTGGTGCCTTTACCGCCTTTTTCATGGGCTTAATCGGTATTGTTCAAAATGACATCAAACGTGTGATTGCTTATTCAACTTTATCTCAACTGGGCTATATGACGGTGGCTTTGGGTGTGTCTGCTTATTCGGCAGCCATATTCCATTTAATGACCCATGCATTCTTTAAAGCACTGTTATTCCTGGGTGCCGGTTCGGTCATTATTGCCATGCACCACAAACAAGACATGAAAGAAATGGGTGGTTTACGCAAGTACATGCCGATTACTTTTGTGGTGATGTGGATCGGAAGTTTGGCTTTGGCAGGTTTTCCGGGAACCTCTGGATTCTTTTCAAAAGATGTGAT
>QQUO01000018.1 GCA_008501575.1 Pseudomonadota bacterium | reverse complement strand
AATATGGTCACCGCATATGTGTCTGTATCATTCAATGGCGTGGCGAAGCTGAACCCACCATTGGCCGATAACGCCAAATTATCGGTGCCGTTATTCTGTAATGTAACAGACTCACCACTGGCTACGCCTTGTAGAGCGCCGCCAACCGTATAAGGGCCACCACTACCACCACCGGCATAACAAATTTCAAGACCCCAAGCTTCCAAACTACCACCATCACCTGTAGCACTATCATCCACTGTCAAGATCCAAACCCCGTTAATGTCTTCACCATTAAAGGCTGACAAGGGTTGTTCAGGCTGGTAACTGTTTCCATCCACAGGCGGACAAGGCAATGGTCCAAGCAATCCGTCATCATCAAAACCGACATCCCAGTTATCTTCTAAAGAACATATCCTTTCCATCAATGTGACTTCTGTCGCTGTTGGGCTTTGAATTTTGAAGGTTAAATCCCTAATCCAGGTATGGGTACCATTAAAGTTAACCACATTGACATCACTGATGCCGCCACTGTCGGCAATCGATAAGGTCGAAGTGATGGCTCCGGGTGCCGGATTGGCTGCAATGGATTTCGGCACATCGGTGCTGGTGTAGGTTTGACACACTTGATTTGCGGTGGTGAAACTATAAGTGGATGAGGTGCTATTACCACATATATTTTCCGCCGTTACCCGCCAGTAATAGGTGGTCAGCGGGTTTAAATTTGCTGCCACCGTATAGCTGTTACCGGTTAAACCATTTACACCATCGACCACATTAGTAAAGCCCATATCGGTCGCTAATTCGAATGAATAGCTGGTGGCTTGATTACTGTTTACCCAGGTAAAGGTGGGCTTTGAAATCTCACCCACAGCACCATCAGCCGGTGCCGTTAAACTCATTGCTGCCGGGGTGTTGTCAACCGTGATTAAGTTGACTTGGCTGTCTGCGGTGTTATTGGAATCATTTTGATCAGTGGCAGTCACCGTAATGGGATATTGCCCTGACACCACGCCGTCTAAATTGGATACGGTATAGACTGATGTATCCACCGGTGAAACCAAAGGATTAATGGAGAATGCACCGCTGGCACCTGCCGGAATACCGGTGGCAGTTAGGTTGGTTGTACCATTAAAGTTATCATCAACAGTTACAGTAAAATCAGCGGTTGCTGCCGTTGGCAGGGTACAAACTTCGATTTCATTAGGACTGACCGCTAAACCAATTGGACAAGTCGAGCCAAATCGCTGGTTACCCAATAATTGAGCATCTTTTAATTGAACTAAACCAAATCCGGTGTGTGGATCCCAACCGGCACCATAGGGTGTGCCGCTTTGATCATGGGTACCGGATAAGTCGCGACTACTGTCACGCAATAATTGGCGTAATTCTTTATTGGTAATACCCGTTGGTCCACCACAGGCAGACCATGCCCATGCAATACCCGCAGCCACACCGGGTGTCGCCATCGAGGTACCGCTGATGGTATTATAACCACCCGAACAACCCACACAGCCGGAACCATCATCCGCTAACACACGAGTGGGTAGGCCCAAGCCGTTGGATTGTAAAAATTGTCCTTCTGCCTGAGTTAATACCAAACCCGGTATGGTTGCACCAGATGTACAATTACCGCCGCAAGTGGCATTAATGCCTCCGGGAACATTATTATACAACACCACTGCTTGTCCGCCATTACTGGCGACATTGTTCATTTTGGCAGAAAAGTCAATATTACCACGCTCACACAACACCACACTGCCGTTCCAGTTGCCATTGATATCACCCGTATCACATAGACCACCATCGACCAAATTCTGAGTAACATCACCACTTCCGGTTTCAGCAATCTGGGTGGCACTGTAGTCAGTTCCATCATTGGTCACTTGATATACAGGTACATTCCCATGGGGAGGTCCGGGCCAGGTACTTAATACATTTTCACCACCACCGGATAATTCAACCACATCCCATTCAACGTTGGCTGGTGGTGTATTGGGGTTATAAGCAGTTGCCGGATATTGCGAGAAATCGGCAACATTGTCACTTTCCCTGAGTGCTGCCACCGAAATGACTGAATCGTAACTGGCGGGATAACTTGAGGTTGCATTACCGTCATTACCGGCTGCTGCGATATTGATGATATTATAATTATCGTACAAATCCTGGAAAATGTTTTCTTCGGTTTGGCTGGAACCCCCACCTAAACTCATACTAATGGCATTGGCACCCGCATCTCGACAGGCGGTTGCTGCTGTGGCTAAATTGGATTGACCAACCACCCACTGTCCGGTGTTATCAAATATTTTCACAATGTATAGTTCAGCGCCACCTGGCATCACACCCACCACACCAATGTTGTTATTCATGGCATTAGCCGTACCCGCGACGTGGGTACCATGGCCATGGCCATCTTCACTGTAGGATTCTCCTGATATTTGTGATATACCGGAATGGGTAATGCCTTGGAAATCGTCATGAGCCGCATAAAATCCGGTGTCGATAATACAAAATTTCACACCACTACCATCTGCCGAACCGGGATCGACAATTCCATCGCGATCTTCATCCCAGACATCACGGGCTTGAAACTGATCAATGTTCCAGGGTACCACCTGTGCCATGACTTGATGCTGAGGCACCTCTTCAATGAATTCCACCGAACTATTCGCTGCCAAACTCTGCAACGAACCGGTTGGTACCGTAACCACCAAAGTGTTGTATTCATCCAGAGGATCATCAAGCTGCAACAGGGGAGACTGCACAGATTGCTGAATCATGGCTTCTACCTGTGCTTTTTGACCGGGTTTATAACGTACATAATAAGCAGTTATATCGGGTTTAGATTTGTAATGTTGCGCATATTGGGATTTAACCCAATCAGTTTCTTTTTGAAGCTCAACAGACGCCTGTGAAAATTGCGAACCGGCCAATGCCATCGCAATACTGCTGGCCAGTATTAATCGTTTGGATTTCATGAATACTCCTCTCTTGATAAGAA
>QQUO01000144.1 GCA_008501575.1 Pseudomonadota bacterium | reverse complement strand
CCGTCAGTGGTGCCAAATTTTGATTATCTAAACACGTCTCTAACTTCAGCAGTACCCAGGATTTGTTCTTTGGTTTCTGTACCCAGAGCACCTGTGACAGCTGCTTTAACCTGATCAATCGCTTCATAAATAATACTGAAATAATGCAGGTCCAAATCACTTTCTTTTATGGTCTCGCTGGCTACTTTGTCGGCACGCACGTTAAAACCAATAATGATGGCATTAGATGCCGCGGCCAACTGGGCATCGGCATTATTAATACCACCCACACCGGAGGAAATAACCTTCACTTCCACCTCATCATTGGAAATATTTTCCAAGGAATCTTTGAGCGCTTCAACGGAACCTTGAACATCGGCTTTCACCACAATGTTCACGATAAGACGTTCTTCTTTGCCCATTTGTGACATTAAGTTCTCAAGTTTTGCGGCTTGCTGGCGTTTGAGGCGGGTTTCACGTTCTTGTTCCCGATTTTCCTGAGCGGCATCGCGGGCTTCTTTTTTATTTTTCACCACCAAGAATTCATCACCGGCCAAAGGCACACCCGACAACCCCAAAACAACCGCCGGTATCGACGGTCCGGCCGATTCTATTTCCTGACCATTTTCATCAATTAAACTGCGAATACGACCAAACTCTTCACCACATAAAATCATGTCACCTTTTCTTAAGGTACCGCCTTTAACCAATACAGTGGCCACTGGACCGCGGCCTTTGTCTAAAGATGATTCAACCACAATTCCGGTGGCTGCGGTGTCTTTCACAGCGGTTAATTCCATCACCTCGGCCTGTAATGAAATCGCTTCCAATAATTCATCAATGCCTTGTCCGGTATGGGCTGAAACCTCAATAAATTGCGTGTCACCACCCCAATCTTCAGGCACCACCTCATGCGCTGCCAGGTCTTGTTTAACCTTGTCAACATTGGCTTCCGGTAAATCAATTTTATTGATGGCCACAATCATCGGTACACCGGCGGCTTGGGCATGGTCAATGGCTTCTTTAGTCTGGGGCATGACACTGTCATTGGCCGCCACCACCAAGATAACCAAATCAGTCACCTGAGCGCCACGGGCACGCATGGCGGTAAACGCCGCATGACCCGGGGTGTCAATAAATGAAACCACGCCTTTGGGTGTTTTAACGTGATAAGCACCAATATGCTGGGTAATACCACCGGCTTCATCACCGGTCACTTTGGTTTTTCGAATATAATCAAGTAAAGATGTTTTACCGTGATCAACATGACCCATAACAGTAACCACCGGCGGTCTGGTTTCTGCCTCTGATGAATCAACATCTTTTTCAGTCTCTTCTTTTAATCTTTCTGTTTTGCTTTGCACCACCGCTTCTTCAGCTTTATGGCCCAGTTCTTCCACCACTAAAATGGCGGTGTCTTGATCCAAAGGCTGATTAATGGTCACCATCATGCCCATATTCATCAGCACTTTAATGATGTCACTGGCTTTAATCGACAATTCTTTGGCTAAATCCGCCACTGTAATGTGTTCGGGTATGGCCACGGTTTTGACCACCGGTGCCGCTGGTTTTTGAAAACCGTGCGCTTCGCTGGCAGATGTGGTTACTTTTTTACTAACCCGTCCTTTTTGACCTTTGACATGCAGTTGTTTTCGACCATAACGGGTTTCTTCTGTAACTTCGCCTCGTTTTTTACCTTTACGCCCTTTGGCCGGTTTTTCCGCTTCCTGGCGTTTTCGTTGAGCACGTTCACTGACCGCTTTTTTCACCTGCATATCAACCATTTGCTCACGGCGCTGTTGTTCTTTTTGTTCCTCGGTTAAGGTATCTTTTTCAGCCACTGTTTCACTGGCAGCTGATTCTTCAGCCACTTCTTGATCATCATCCGCAACCAAGTCCTCTGCCACATCATCTTCAGTGGCAACATCATCCATTGTTTGCTCATCTTCCGGCGATGCTTGTTCTGCTTCTTGACGTCTGGCTTCTTCGGCTTCACGTTCTGCCGCTTCTTGGGCTTCGCGTTTTTCTTGTTCAGCTTTGTTTTTGGCCTCTTCTTCCGCTTTTAATTGTAGGCGACGTTCTTCCAATGCCTGGCGTGCCTCTGACCGTTCTTTTTCAATCTCTGCCATTTCTGACTGACTGGGTGACAGGCTTCTCTTTTTCTTTTTAACCTCAATATTGACATTTTTGGTCTTAGAAATACCTGAGCCACTGCTGACCGTCAGCACCTCTTTAGATTTTCTTTTCAGCACCACTTTTTTACGCGGAGACAGGCTTCTCTTGTCTTTACCGTGGGCACCACGCAAGAACTCCAATAATTTCACTTTGGAATCATTATCGATGGTATCGGTTTCTGATTTCGCCGGAATATCGGCCGCTTTCAGCTGTTCCATCAGCTTTTCAGCGGTAATTCCTAAGACTTCAGCAAGTTGTTTTACGGTTACATCTGACATACATGTGTCTCCTGTTGTTTATTTGAGCGGTTTGTAAAGATTTCACTTGGAATACAAACATCTCTATTATTCGAACCAGTGTTCTCTGGCTTGCATAATTAATTTTGAAGCGGCGTCTTCTTCTAAATCAGTGATGGCCATCAACTCATCAGTGGCTAAATCAGCCAAATCATCACGCGTTCTAATGCCTTTATCCGCCAGATTGTAGGCCAACTTATCGTCCATCAGCGCCAGACCCAATAATTCGTCAGTCGGCTTATTGTCTTCTAATTGTTCTTCCCTGGCAATCAACTGGGTTAGCAAGGCATCACGGGCTCGTCCCCGTAGCTCATCAACCAATTCATCTTCAAAACCATCTATTCTGAGCAATTCGGAACGATCCACATAGGCAATTTCTTCAACGGTGGTAAAGCCTTCTTGCACCAATAAAATGGCCATGTCTTCATCCACATCCAGCTTATCTTCAAATTCTTTGACATAAGACATGGCTTCGGCTTCGTTCTTTTCTTCCGCTTCGCTGGTGGTTAAGACATTAATTTCCCAGCCGGTGAGTTCACTGGCCAGACGGA
>QQUO01000013.1 GCA_008501575.1 Pseudomonadota bacterium | reverse complement strand
CAGAAAGCTAAAATCATAATTGGCCACCATGGCATCCGGGGTACCGTCAACATCGGTAATCTCGGTGTCTACAACCGTGACATCACAAGTTTCACCATCCACCAATGTGGATGCCGGTGTTAGCACCAATTGACTCACCGCAGTGGCTGGTAAGCCACTGGAAAAGCTGACTCCAGCCGAGGTTGAACAAGTCATGGTAACGGCTGAAGCTGTGGCATCGATGGCTTCGGAAAAATTAATCGTAATCGAGGTGTTTTCAGCCACACCCACGGCGCCATCGTTGGGAACTGTTGAACTAACAGTGGGTGGAACATCACCCATATCTCCACTGAGTACCAAGTAATCAAAAGCAAGTTCTTCATCGCCGGCATTGACAGAAACAATGACTTTAATATCCAGGGTAGTACCGGTACCGGCAATGGCAAAACCATATTCTGTTAACGTTGCGTTTAATCGACCGGCAACCCCATCAGATTCACCATCACAATCAGCATCTAAGCCAATCGGTTCATTTGTGATAGGACTAGTATCTGTACCAGGCTCATAATTAAAACATACACCATCAAGATATCCACCACCATCAATTTGATATTGCACCTTCATAAAATCTGTTGAATCATATTTACTGGCGCCGGGACCACCTTTATGCCCGGCCGCAAATAATCCGGAAAAAGACAAACCTGAAACTCCACTAATATCGATTCCGGTTACATTGAGCTCCGGTTCTGCGGTACCACCTTCACCGTCAACATCTTCAGCCGCCCAAAAATAAGTGCCAACATAGCCACTGTAAGCACCCGCACTAATTGGCAAACCAACACCATCTGTTCTGAGCCAATAGTCGCCACCACCATCAGTGAATTCTGGTGTGGATGTATAGCGGGTTCCCTGGCCATCGGTTTCGAATGATTCGCTCCAGACTTCAGCAGCCTGTGCCGAAAAACCGGTGACGCTGAGAAATATAAGGGCCGTGAACTGACCTGATTTGTTTAACTTCATACCTACCTCTTTAAAAATTATTGTTAGATTAGCAGGCTACCATGATATGTTTATGACAGCTGCTGAATTGAAGCCTTCCCCCGGGCCGCAATAATTATACAAAAGACACAAAAAAGGCGGTATTAAAAAAACCGCCTTTTGTCTTAGATATAAACATTAATTAGGACAATTTATCATTGCTGCGTTGTAATTCCTCATACAGTTGTTGCGGAACACGATCGCCATATTCACCTAAGAAATCTTTAATCTGCTGGCTTTCTGCACGCCATCCGTCTTGATCCACGGTCAGCAGCTGATCCAATACTCTTAAGTCCATCGCCAACCCTTCGGTGTTCAGATCAGTGGCTTGCGGCATCTGGCCAATGGCGGTTTCGTGGGCATCAGCGGTGCCTTGACAACGGCCGATAATCCATTCAAGAACGCGCATATTTTCACCAAATCCGGGCCACATAAAATGACCGTCTTTATCTTTTCTGAACCAATTCACGGTAAACACTTTGGGTAAATTTTCAGCTTTGTCCTGCATCGACACCCAATGGGCCCAGTAATCACCAAAATGGTAACCACAAAAAGGTTTCATGGCCATCGGATCACGGCGCACCACACCCACCTGACCGGTGGCAGCAGCGGTGGTTTCAGAAGCCACAGTGGCACCCATTAAAACACCATGGTTCCAATTTCTGGCCTCATTAACCAAGGGCACCAAGGAAGCCCGGCGACCGCCAAAAATAATGGCGCTGATGGGCACACCACTGGCGTCTTCTGAAGCCGGTGAGTAACTGGGACAACGTTTGGCCGACACGGTAAAGCGTGAATTGGGGTGAGCCGCCGGGCCATTGGCCGGATCAAAAGGACGCCCCTGCCAATCAATGGCCGGCACCCGATCGTCTAAGCCTTCCCACCACGGTTGTTCATCCGCAGTTTGAGCGACATTGGTAAAGATGGTGTCTTGATACAACATGGCCAAAGCGTTGGGGTTGGTGTCTTTAGCGGTACCCGGGGCCACCCCAAAAAAGCCCGCTTCCGGGTTAATGGCCCATAAACGACCATCTTCGCCGGGGCGCATCCAACAAATGTCATCACCCACGGTGGTGATTTCCCAACCGTCCTGGAGATAGCCTTGTGGCGGAATCAGCATCGCTAAATTGGTTTTGCCACAGGCTGACGGGAAGGCCGCGGCCACGTAGTGTTGTTGACCAGCGGGGGTTTTAATACCTAAGATTAACATGTGCTCAGCCAACCAGCCTTCATCTCTGGCCTGGTATGAAGCGATTCTCAAAGCGTGACACTTTTTACCCAATAAAGCATTACCACCGTAGCCCGAACCATAACTTTTGATGACCCTTTCTTCCGGAAAATGCATGATAAAGCGACGCTCAGGATCGAGTTCGCCGGTTGAATGCAGGCCTTTGACAAAATCACCTTCGCGTTCGATGCGGCGTAACGCGTCATCACCCATGCGGGTCATCAATCGCATATTCTGCACCACATAAGGACTGTCGGTAATTTCCACCCCACATCGAGAGATGGGTGAATCAATTGGTCCCATGCAGTAAGGAATCACATACAGTGTCCGCCCTTGCATACACCCTTTAAATAAATTGTCCATTTTGTGGTGGGCTTGTTGTGGATCCATCCAATGGTTATTAGGCCCGGCATCGGCTTCTTGCTCCGTGCAGATAAAGGTTAAATGCTCCACCCGTGCCACATCTTTGGGGTCAGATAAGTGCAAGTAACAATTGGGATGGGTCTCGGGATTGAGGCGTTTGTAGCTGCCATCTTCGAGTAATTGATGGTTAAAAGATTCGTCTTCGGCAGTGCTGCCGTTACACCAGTAAATGTCGTCAGCTTGGGTGAGTTCAGCCACTTCTTGAACCCAATCAGCCAGCGCTTGGTTGGATGTGCTCATGGGAATTTAATTGGTTTGCAAAAATTGGTAGCAAACTTTAACGCCAACACAGTTTAAAAGCAAGCTTTCAAGACCTTTTTACCCCGCTTAAAGGGTTTTATTTGATTCTCTCTAAAATGCCTTGCAGTTCATCACTGTTATGATAATGAATGACCAGTTGACCTTTACCGCCGGACTGCTGTTTAACCGCCACCTGGGTGCATAGCTGTTCACTGAGCTGTTGTTCTAAATGGCGAATATCGGCACTTTTTTGCGGTGTGGATTTGGTTTTTTTTGGACCGGGGTTTTTAATTTCTTTGACCATGGCTTCTGCCTGGCGCACGGTGAGGTTTTTGGCCACAATTTGCTCAGCAACACGTGATTGCTGGGTCTTATCCAAACCCAATAAACAACGGGCATGACCCATTTCAAGTTGTTCATTATGCAACAGTTGTTTAACCGGTTCGGATAAATCCAATAAGCGCAGTAAATTACTGACCGCCACCCGCGATCGACCGACAGCCTCAGCCGCTTGTGCGTGGGTGATGGAAAATTCTTCAATCAAGCGGGCCAGTGCCTGAGCTTCTTCCAACGGATTAAGGTCCTCTCGCTGTATATTTTCAATGAGCGCCATGGCAATGGTTTGCTGGTCATCGATTTGCTTCACCAGCACCGGCACTTCAGTTAGATTGGCCAATTTGGCCGCTCGCCAACGGCGCTCACCGGCCACAATTTCATATTTACGGCTGCTAATTTGACGCACCACAATGGGTTGTACAATGCCTTGTGACTCAATGGAATCGGCTAATTCCCGTAATTTATCTTCAGCCATGATGGTACGCGGCTGATATTGTCCGGGTTGTAATTGGTTAATAGCCAAGCTTTGCAGCTCACTTGAATGGCTATCCGATTGTTGTGATTCGGCATGCTTTGACGAGGCCAATAAGGCATCCAGGCCGCGACCTAAGCCGGTTTTACGTTTGGTTTTTTTGCTGGTTTTTGGGGTTGATTTTTTACCGGATTTATTAGTTTCTGCCATGGTTTCTCCTGATGATTTCACTGGCCAATCCTTTATACGCCACTGCCCCACGGGATAAATGATCATATTCTATGGCAGACACACCAAAACTGGGTGCTTCAGCCACTTTGACATTTCGCGGCACCACGGTGGTAAACACTTTATCGCCAAAATGTTCACTGATTTGTGCCGCCACATCATTGGCTAAATTATTTCGACCATCAAACATGGTTCTCAATAAACCCTCAATCTGTAAATCCGGATTTACCGTTTGCTGTACCCGTTTAATGGTGTCCAATAGAGAGGTCAATCCTTCTAAAGCATAATATTCACATTGCATCGGAATTAAGACACTGTCGGCGGCAGTTAAGGCATTAATGGTGAGAATACTGAGAGAAGGTGGACAATCAATCAGAATATAGTCATAGTCATCAGCCACTTGAGCCAACTGTCGTTTCAAGGCCTGTTGCGGATAATCATCATCCATCAGTTGTAATTCGGCAGCGGTTAAATCTGTGTTGGCGCCAATCACATCAATTCCATCGGTTTTAATAATGGCCTCTCTGGCGTCGCACTCTGATAACAGCAATTCACAGGCTGAGATGTCCAAGGCCCTGGAATCAACACCACAGGCCATGGTGGCATTACCTTGCGGATCCAAATCAACCAATAATACACGGTGTTTTAATTGGGCTAAGCCCACAGCGGTATTGACCACGGTGGTGGTTTTACCCACGCCGCCTTTTTGGTTGGCCACTGCGATTATTTTAGGTTGATGTCGCATAGATTTATTGGGTTTTCTTCATGTATTGATAGAGTTTTCGTTGTGCCGTTAAATGGGGGACTTCAATGTCCAATTCAGACACTAAATTAAAGCCCGAATTACCAGCCAACGGTTCATTTTTCGGACCTTTCATGGCCAAAAATCGACTGTGGTGGTCACCCAAATGTTGGGTTAATGTCAAAAATCGATTCACCTCAGCGAATGCCCGTGATATTACCACATCGAATTTTTTATCGGGAATAAAATTTTCTACCCGGTGATGCACAATGTCAACGTTATGCAAGGCCAAATTGCGTTTAACATGGTTTAAAAATCGCGTTTTTTTAGCCACTGCATCAATCAGGGTAACCGATGACTCAGGATTAAATAAAGCCAGTATTATACCCGGCAATCCACCCCCGGTGCCAACATCAACCATATTAACACCCTGCACATGAGGCACCACCGCGGCTGAATCCAGTGCATGTTGAACCACCATATCCGGCCACCGGGTAATTGTGGTCATGTTGTAGGTCTTATTCCAATGTTGTAATAATGACAAGAATTGCATAATCGGCTGACACATTGCAACATCCAAATCCAGCTGTTGTAAGCCCGAATGTAGTAATTGTTCAGCAGTCTCTTTGGATTTGGCTTCGTTCATTATTAAAAATAGCTTAAAATATGACTTTTAACCCATGATTTGAGCCCCACATTACAGGTAAACTGTTTATTCAAACAGCCTGAAGTAGCCATCTCATGATGTCATAAATATGGAATGATAACAAAAACACACGAGTAAGACATGAATTTTGATAAAGCAAGACATAACATGGTGACCCAGCAAGTGCGATCATGGGATGTGGTCAACAAAGACATCCTAAATGCCATGCTCAATATCCAGCGGGAAGAGTTTGTCCCGGTTTCCCAACGCAAACTGGCTTTTGCTGACATGGCACTACCCATTGGTCAAGGACAGCATATGATGAAACCGGTGGTGGAAGGCCGCATGTTGCAGGCATTGGATTTACAAGCAAATGATCGAGTTTTAGAAGTGGGCACCGGCAGTGGTTATGTGACCGCCTTATTGGCCGAGTTAACAGAACATGTTCATTCCATTGACATCCATTCTGAATTTATTGAAGCCACCAGGCAAAAGCTGGCTGACCAGGGAATTGAAAAAGTGACTTTGGAACAAGCGGATTTTTTCAATTTCAAAGCACCAGTCAAATATGATCACATCATTCTGACCGGTTCCTTAAAACAACTGCCTGATTTTGTCTTTAACTGGCTTAAGGACACAGGACAGGTTTTTGCCATAATTGGTGATGACCCGGTCATGGAAGCACGCCTATACAAGTCTGCAGAGAATTACTCAAGCCATTTTGATACAGTGGTTGCGCCTTTGATTCAACCAAAAGCTGACAATCGACCTTTTAACCTTTAAATTTTGACCTCAATTATGAAGAAAATAATAACCCTTATCTGCTTACTCACAGTCGGTCAAGTAAACGCAGCCAGTTTACTTGATGTGCTCAATGAAGCACTACAACAAGACCCGCAACTGCGTGCTGCAGAATTTAACCTTAAAGTCGCCCAGGAAAGCAAAGCCCAGGCCCGCGCTAATTTTTTGCCCCAGGTGAACGGCAGCTGGAATAAACAATGGGGTGAAACTGACTCTGAATTGGATATTATTGGCGAGATTGATATTCCTGATACCGACCAATATGGCTGGCGGGTGTCGTTAAATCAGTCTGTATATGACCATGCCAATTATGTGCAAATGGATCAGGCAGAATTACAAGGTCTTCGCGGCCATGCTAATTTTGATGTGGCGCGACAAGATTTCCTAATCCGGGTGTCACAAAGTTATTTTAATGTTTTGACCAATGTCGATGTGGTGAAATTTGCCCAAGCGGAAGAAAAAGCCATTGAACAACAATTACAACAAGCAGAACAGCGTTATGAAGTGGGTTTATCGGCAGTTACCGATGTCCATGAAGCCCGCGCCCAATACGACTCCTCCCGGGCCAATGTCATTAATGCCAGGAACACTTTAGACGATAGTCGGGAAGCTTTATTTGAAATTACCCAAACTTATTATGAAGAATTGGCCGCTTTACCGGCTGATATTGAGCAATTAAAGCTGCCCCAAGAGGATGTGGCTTTTTGGGAATCTCTGGCGCTTAATAATAACCCCAATTTAGCGGTGGCTAAGATTGATGCTGAACTCGCTGAAAAGACCATTGATTTACAAAAAAGCGGGCACTTTCCAACGGTCGATTTATCATTGGCCCGCAGTAATAACGTCAACAGTAATGTCGCCTTACGCGATCCCCAAACGCAGGATGTTTTTGCCACCGGTTCACAAGAGACGGACAGCACTTCAGCCCAATTAACAGTGAGCGTCCCTATCTTTTCCGGCTTCCGGGTTAGTTCCTTAACAGATGAAGCCCGCTTTCGCTATCAAGCGGCAATGGAAAATTTAGATCAAGTCACTTTTTCCACGGTTCGCAATGTTCGTAATGCCTTACGTAATGTGGAAGCCGGCTGGCGTTCAGTACAAGCCAGAGAGTTGGCAGTGGTGTCTGCCAAAAGTGCCGAAGAAGCCACGGCAGCAGGTTTTGAAGTGGGCACCCGAAACATTGTCGAAGTCCTTAACTCACAACGCAGTTTGTATCAGGCACAACGTGATTATTCCCGCGCCAAACACGATTACTTAATGAATATTCTAAACTTGAAGCGGGCTGCCGGCACCCTAACGCAGGATGATGTGCTGTTGATTAATCAGCTGTTAACTGCTGAACAACTGTAGCCAGTAATTTTTTATCAGCCTCACTGATATCAATAATTTGAAATCCGGCAAAGGTTAGACCACTGTCTTGGTGGTCTGACCATATGCATTCAGCACCCATTTCAATTGCCTTCGGTGCCAACTCCCTGAGCATCACTGACAATTGCAAAATAATACCAGGCTTAACCACATCTCGACTGGACAGTAGAAATCCATTTTCAGAAATATCCACCACCCGACCAATGACCTTATCTATCATTACATTAGATACCTGGGATCCTGTGGCTGGGTGGACACGCACATGGGCTCTTTTTTCTACCATTACTTACCTCGAATTTAAGCGGCCATTTTTTTCAGCCTGTTCATAATACGACTCAAGGCTTTTTTAATGTAGCCGCCCGAATCCAGTTCTACTTGAATAATATTTTGGCGACTCATATCAATCGCCATCCGCGCCAATCCCATCTTATGCGGGTGGCGACCCGCCAAATCAACAAATAAAACCCGCTCGCTTAAGGTGCTCACCCAGGACAACTTACGGCGAATGACATCCCCACTTTGACCAACTTTAAAATCAAACAAACTGCCATATGGAATATGAATAATCTGCTCCACCAGTTTTTTCTCACGGTCATTTAATGACCTGATTTCTTCAATTTTCTTAACCGCTTCCGTTTCTTTCTTGTGTTCTTTAGCGGCTTGATCCACAGACTGTACTTTTTTAAGCTTAGGTGGTTCGGTTTGTTCTTTTTTCTGATTGGCTTCCTGCCAATTAAAACACGCATGCAGGTTATCTTTGGTGGTCATGCGATCACGTTTAGAAAACCCCAGTTCATCCATGGTCTCATCCAAATGTCGCATGGCGGCCAACTTTTGCGCACCGGTCAGATTTTTAAACTTCTTGCGATTGCCAATTTGAGACAACACTTTGGCGGTATTGATATTGGCTTGCCACTGATCAGAATCCTGACCCTCTCTGAGCATGGTTAAGGTTAAAGCATCTTTACTGACATGCTTCACCACATCACGCACAAATTTTACTTCACAATCCTGCAGTATACTGTTCAGCTCCTGGCTGACCTTCTCCTTGGTCACCTGCATTTTTTCTTTGCCTTGAGCGGCACTCACCCATTTTTGTTCGGCTTTTACGGCACGGTTTTCAGTGACCTGTAAAAATTCAGATAAATCTTTAAGGGCTTTTACAAAGCCTTCGCGACTACCATCAAAATCCTTGGCCGCGTGATCACTGAATTGATGGACCTGTTTAATCACATCGGTACCATACCATCGCTGAGAAGTTTCTAATAACAGCTCCATAAATTGACGCGCTGGATGGGCTTGATCAGAAAAGAAGCTTTCATCTTTAACCGCCGTTTTAATCAAGGGTACATTAATGGCATTTAAGGAAGAACGAATGTCTTTATCAATGCGCTTGTCTTCATGAATTTCATCATAAATCATACCCATTAAGTCAATGGTTTTATGCTGCTTGTCTGATAATTCAGGATAATAATTACCCGTGTTGTTCCGTACCCGGTCTGTCAACAGACGCTTTAAATCAGCCAAATTACGCGAATTGGCCAAAATCCCGGCATCTTGCTCGATTTGACTGAGGGCTTGTTCAAAATCATTGCCTGACACCACGTTTTGGGCGTTGGAAGTATTGCCTGCTGCTGCCTGATTAAAACTCGGGCCACCGGATTGTGGGACATCGGTGTTATAATTGGGGCGATAATCCTGAGCTTGGGTTTGCCCTGATTGTTTTGCCAATAATTTAAAGATGGAATTAACCAGTTGTTGTTCTTCTTGGACTGATTCTGAAGAAAATTTTGTGGCCGGTTGTTGCCGGCTTGCTCCGGGTTGGCCAACTTGTTTTTCAGGTGACCTGCGAACGGCATCGTTATCTTCTTGCTTGCTTTCTTCTTCCTTGTTTGTTTCTTCCTCGCTTGCTTCTTTAGCTTTTTTAACAGCGGCAGGTTTTTTTGATTGAGGTGATTTATATTCGGGTCGTAAATTGGGCAATATACCAGCAGCGATTAAGCGTTCATTTAACTGTTTATAAACCTCGCTGATGGTGCCATGTAGTGCTTTTTGCAACGCCTCAATCAACTTGGTCTTAACCGTTTCACTCCAATTCATCGGCTTCAAGGCATGACTCATTAACCAGACAATGGCCGCCGGCGAGAATGGCATGTTGGTTTTATCAATGCGCTCATCACCAAACAGCACATTCATGCGTTTTTCCAACAAATACAATTCCGTGTGACCGGCTATTTCAAGGGTTGAATCCAGTTGAGTTAAGGATAAGCTGATGGATAACTCTTCATCCTCAACCAGTGCCAAAGACATTTTCTTATCTGACTTATTAACTTCAGCTGAAATGAAATTAGGCATTTGCTTGGTTTGTTCGCGCACTTCCTGACGCAAGCGTTTTTCCTGCTCTTTTAATTCCCGGTATTGGTTAAAGAACACATGTTCTTTTTGATTGCTGTCGGCATTTTGCGCCAGCTGAAAGAGCTTATTCAACGTCAGTTTAATGGCTTCCGCTAAACTCACTTGCAACTGCTTATCAAATATAATAATGAGTTCTTGAAGTAATTGATTACGATTCATCATATCCCGATTTCCACCATCACACACCCAAAGACAATTATTTAAAAGTTACTCGCCAATAACAAAACAAAATACTAAAAGGTGTCTGTTAATGCAAGTTTTTTATGCGCTCATAAAAACTATTGGACACAAAAAAGCCACTGTTCTCATAAAAAACAGTGGCTTTAAAAACTAAAAATACCGGGCCTTTATTTGCTTGGATAGGTGGGCCATTTAACCCCGGAAAACTGCTCCAAACAACGCACCACCTGACAACTGTAACCAAACTCATTGTCATACCAGCAATATAAAATCACATTATTGCCCTCAACAATGGTGGCCACGGAATCAATCACGCAGGCTTGCCGTGAACCGACAAAATCTGTCGACACCGCCTCCGTGGAAATGGTGTAGCCAATTTGTTGCTGTAGCTTGGAATGCAGTGACTTATAGCGCAAAAACTCATTCAATTCCTCTAAGGTGACGTCTTTATTTAGCTGAATATTTAGCATCGCCATCGAGACATTTGGTGTCGGCACCCGTATGGCATTACCGGTAAGCTTACCCGACAACTCCGGCAGCACCCGAGCCACCGCTTTGGCGGCACCGGTTGAGGTTAGCACCATATTTAAAGCCGCACTGCGACCACGACGGTCCTTTTTATGGTAATTATCAATGAGGTTTTGGTCATTGGTATAAGCATGCACCGTTTCAATATGACCGTGCTTAATGCCATATTGATCATTAAGACACTTAAGAACCGGCACAATGGCATTGGTGGTACAGGATGCAGCACAGATTACCTCTTTGTCCGGAGTGATCAGGTCATGATTAACGCCGTAGACAATATTCGGAATATCACCCTGGGCTGGCGCAGTCAGTAACACCTTAGCGGCCCCTGGACGCAAATGCCCCCGCAAACCTTCTTCATCCTTCCAGACACCGGTGTTATCAACAATCATGGCGTCATTGATGCCGTATTTCGTGTAATCAATTTCGGCCGGAGAGTTGGCATAAATGATTTGTACTTCATTACCATTAATAACCAACTTATTCTGCTCATGTAACACCCGAATGGTGCCATGAAATTTTCCATGCACTGAATCCTTTCGTAACAAAGCCGCACGTTTTTCCAAGTCATTTTTCTGACCGGTATTACGTACCACGATGGCGCGTAAAACCAAAACATCACCACCGCCGGTTTTATCAATCAGCAACCGTGCCACCAATCGACCAATCCGACCAAAACCGTATAACACCACATCCTGGGGTTTTTCTAAGGGTTTTTTATCTGAACCAATTAAATGCGCCAATTCTTCTTTAACATAAGCATCCACGTCCGATTGCTCAATGTCATCATAGCTATTGCTTTTAAAGTATCGATAAACCATCTTGCCCACATCAATATGTGCAGGCCCTAACGGCAACTCAGCAATGGCTTTGATAAATGGCAGGGTTTCATACTCACTCAGCTCATTGCCTTCCACCTGACGCACAAAGCGGTGGGCTTTCATCAAATCAGTGACCGACTGATTAATCATGCTTTTTCCGTACATATACAAGGATACATTACGGCGACGGTATAACCGTCCAATCAGTGGAATCATGCCCTCAGCCAGGGCTTCTCGTTCTTTCCAATCAGCAAAAAATTCGGTGGGTAGCGGTCTGTTGTCTTCACTCATGACGATTTATCTCTATTTGATAGGTTAATAGATAAGGACGATTTTAATGGCTGCGCATTTTACCACCAAAACCCCAACTCAGCCAGTTT
>QQUO01000147.1 GCA_008501575.1 Pseudomonadota bacterium | reverse complement strand
CCCACCACCAATAGACACAAAGCCACATATAAACTATAGGCGCTGGCAAGCACATACATTTCAATAATTGTCAGCAAACAGGCAAAAGTAACCAATGCCATGCGATGTTGCTTGGCCATAGGTCCGATGAAACTGATTGGCGCGCCGAGACTGGCACCCAGGGTCCTGACATAAGCGGTCATTACAGATAATACACCAGCTAACCAGCCGAGTACCACAGCATAGCTAATGTCACCGACCGCATAGCCCAAAGAAACGATAATAATGACATCAGCTAAACGATCCGGGACATCATTAAACAACTCACCGGATGCTGTACTTTTACCACCCTCAATGGCCACCAGTCCATCAAACAAATTACACAATAACCGCAACTGAATCATCACCGCTGCAACCAGCAACAACCAAATTTGGTGATTCAAACCAAACCCAACCAAACCTGCGCCAGCCAATACCGCAAAAAACACACTGGCTATGGAAATTTGATTGGGGGTGATGTGTTTGCTGCTGATATAAGCCGCCACTTGATTCACCCACTTTTTATTTCTAAATTTCAGATCCCGCCTGTTACCTTCTTTCATGCATTTGTTTCCTCTTTAATTGAAAGGTTTTGAATAAACAAAACAAAAAGCCCACAATTAAGGCGGGCATTATGGTCAACACAATCTCTGGCGTGCCAATCAGCCAATGCAAAATAGTCAGACAAGTACCAGACATCATCAAGATAATTGTTGCAGGCATCAGTAATTGCGCCAGCGGATGGTGCAATCGGACAAAGAAAAAGCAGGTCAAATAACCCATAAAAAAGTCATCAGCATACTGAATACACCCTGCGCACAGGCCGAAACCAATGCCGTCCAATATCCCGCCTGGGCATTCGCATAGAATGTCCAACCACCCCAAATGACAAAAGCCATTAAAGCAAACGGCAAATCATCCTTAATCCCAATCAGTGGGTTATTTTTTTCCGTTTTTATTGAACTCAAATTAAATCCACTATACCTTAAATCAAGATTGCACAAAAACACTCAATAATTTTTGTTCAAGAAAAGCCATCCTTGAAAAATGCCAAACATGATTTAATAATCAAAATCAGACAACTGTGGATGGCCATCCCAAGCAATAAATACTTTCTCTCGAGCCACGCCGTTTTCTTGAAGCCAGGTTCCAATGGCTGCAGCCGCATCAGCTTCACCATATTCACGCCGTGACCATACAGTAGCCGTACCTTTACCTTGAATCATTTTTACTCTGGCATACACCGCTTCAATAACACCATCACCGCGAAGAATGGCAACAATCAAATGCTCGGCTTCCGACTTTTCAGTTCTGGGTATGGAATTCGTCCTTACAATGGCTCCAATTGTTTCATACCTTCCAAGGACATTGTTAGCAATTTGTGCTAGCTGTTCACCATCAACCACATCAGGAAAAATATTTATGGTCACCATGTCAGTCCAAACGTTTAAGTCTTCTTGGCCTTGTGGTGTAAATTCATGTTGATTACCCTGAGACCATCGGTGTACATACGCTGTTCCATCAAGGGTCAAAGGCTTGATTTCTTTTAATTTTTCAGTCTCTCCATTCACTGAGGACACAAGAATCCACAAAGTGATGATTAAATTTATATTTTTGATTATATTTCTACCTTTTTTAGTTGTGTTAATGCCCTAGTCAACAGCTGGCCAGTTTTGTCTGTTTGGCTGACCGGTGCTTAGCCCAAGCTATCTTGTTTTATTGTAAATGATTCAGATTTTTTTGTCATTTTGAACTCTCATTGTTAATAATAGTTTAGTTTTATGGGGAAGCTTCAGTACCCTTTACAGTTAAAAACAAGGAAGGCCTTGGAATAAGGTATAAAGGGTACTGACCCCTTTATTTTCACGATAAGAATCAGGGAACTAATCAGAATAACCTGGGACAGGCACTCATTGTCTTTGTTTGATTAAACAAACTACATTATCAATCGTAGATCAACCAATTATTGTTACATCAATCTCTAAAATTATGTCGTTAGAATAATTTGAAATCTTTTTCGAATGACAATCCTCGATTATTTTTCCAGGCTAGCTCTATACTTCATTGAAAACCATTTTTAAAAATCAGATCAAGGTATTCAACGGCTCCGATATCACATATGGCATTGCCGTCCCCATTGCCGTCAATGGGCCGGACTCTAAATAACTGATCATACATCTGGCAAGCATTTGGATTACCGACATTAACGGGTAGATTGCTGCCCTGATCTATGGCCGGACTATTAAACAAAGGTTCATAGTAATTGAATAGAAAACCTGTGGTAGGAAAAATTGATTTTGCCACACTAAGTTGTGGATTAGTATTTAACAGGTTTCCAGTTGTGGTAAAAATTGTACAACTTAAATCTGATATTAGATTATGTCCTCCGTAAATATCACCAAAATTTATTATGCCTGTTGAAACATCACAATCTTTGTTTGCATTATCAGCAATGATGGAGTTTCTGACAAAAAGATTATAATTATTAGGTGGTGAGTCAAAAAAAGAAATGCCCACATTACCATTGCCAATTATGGTGGTGTTGACCAAATACAGATTGCCGTTTTGTGCATATATTCCGTCCATACAAGTATTACCTATACCTGAGTTATGGCTGATGGTGCTACTGAAAACATACATGTCATCATCAGTGTTTCGATTAATAATTGCATTGCGACACTGTGGGACAGTGGCATCTTTGAAGTTGTTATGAATAAATGAGTTTTGAATTTTCATCTGGCCGGTACTGTTATGGTAAATGGCAGCACCATCTGCATTGGTGTTTCCATCGGTAATTAGATTGAACGAGATATCTGAAAAACTAATTAGGACATTATTAACCGAGTCGGTACTGATGCCCCCACCTGTATTGGCTTTATTTGAATATAAGACAGAATTGAGCAAATTAAAATTGGTTACATTTTCAACCAATATTCCTCCTCCTGATTGACTAGAAAAAGCATTTAGGGGAATGGCATTACCATTGGTAAT
>QQUO01000125.1 GCA_008501575.1 Pseudomonadota bacterium | reverse complement strand
CTCATCGGGCTCAGGCACAGTGACTGTCCAACCGTGCTCGGTGCTCAAACTGTTGGCAAAATCAGTGGCTGCTGTCTCTTCACCATGCACCACAAAGGTTTGTCGTGGTGGCCGGATAAATCTTCCGGTCCAGGCCAACAAGGCCTGTAAATCCGCATGTGCATAAAGACCACCACCTGCAGTATAAATGGCAGCCCTAACAGGAATTTCTTGTCCGAATATACGAACCTGTTTGGCACCATCCACCAGACGTCGCCCCAAAGTCCCCTGGGCCTGAAACCCGGTTATTAATACACTGCACTCCGGCCGCGGTAAATTATGCAATAAGTGATGTAAAATTCGTCCTGCTGTACACATGCCACTGGCAGAAATAATGATGGCACCGGATCGAATTTTGTTTAAGGCTTTTGAGCCAGCCACACTTTCAGTAAAATGAAGAAATGGAATGTCCTTGCCTAAACGATGCCAACCGGCCAGGTTTTTGGTGGCCTCATCAAATAAGTTCATATGTTGTTGGGTGATACGGGTGACTTCTGTGGCCATGGGTGAATCAACGATTACTTTCAAATCATGTAAGTGTCCGGCCCGGGACAGGCGATGTAAATGGTACAAAACTTCCTGGGTACGGCCGACAGCAAATGCCGGAATAATCACGTTGCCACCCTTGTCATTGAGCGTGCAATCTATGGCATCAATTAACTCAGCCTCAATCGCCGCCATATCTTGGTGAATCCGGTTGCCGTAAGTCGATTCAATAACCAGTATATCCGCTTCTTCAATAATGGTTGGATCACGTACAATAGGTCGCCCCGGTTGACCCAGGTCACCACTAAAAACCAGTTTGATGGTTTTACCTTGTTCTGTTAGCCAGACTTCAATAATGGCTGAACCAAGAATATGGCCGGCATCTCGAAATACACATCGCACCCCTTGGTTTGGAATCACTGGCTGATCATAATCGTGTGATTTAACCTGGCTTAAACAATCTTCGGCGTCCTTGTGGGTATAAAGTGGTGGCATCACCTCATTGCGGTCATGCGAAGTCTTGGCGTGACGCATGGCACGTTCATAATCATTTTCCTGAATATGGGCGCTGTCGAGTAACATCACCCGGAGCAAATCCGTGGTCGCAATGGTGGTGTGGATGGCGCCTTTAAAACCCGCTTTGGTCAACTTGGGTAACAGGCCGCTGTGATCGATATGGGCATGGGTGAGCAATACAAAATCTATGGAACTTGCAGCAAAGGCAAATGGCTGGTGATTGCGAGCGGATGCATCATGTCCACCTTGGTTCATTCCACATTCAACCAAAAAACGACAGGTGGCTGTTTCCACCAAAAAACAAGAACCGGTGACTTCACGTGCGGCACCGTAAAAAGTTATTTTCATGGGGATTCCTTCACTATGTCACTGTTAGAAATCTGCTTGTGGCCAAAAAAAGCAATGGCAGTCCAAACCCCGGTACGCAAACTCATGGCAACCACTGTGCGTTTAGCAAAGGCGCCACCAAATGCGACATGTAAGCCAAAAGCAACAAACATTAACGCCGTTGTTATCGCAATGACAACGGCCAACCATACCGCCCATCGGCGTTGAAGCCAAAGCCCAACACCCGATATGACATAAAAGAAACCGGCCATAAAATTAAACCACAGTACGAACGGCACATAATCACCGGCTGCTGTAAGGGCGGCTTCATTGCCATACAGCACCATCCCGCCTTCCCGAATGGTCATCAATCCAAACACGATTGCGATAACAGCAATAAGTCGTGTGGCGATACTATGTTTTTGTGATGTCATCATAATTGTTTACTCCAAGACGAAATGAGTTGTTGCTATATTTGTTAGTAACTGCTCACTATCATAATCCAAACGCAAAAATTGTCAAGCAAATATCAATTTATTTTTAATTAATAAGTACAGCGGCTGTTGCTATAAATACAGCCTTTGAATGAACTGACCTTGCTTTTCACTTGGTTTTGGACTTGTGCCCCATTGTAAAACTCAAGCTAACCGGCAAAAATAAGGATGTGATGTGATTTGGTTCGACTGGGTAATCAGCAATTAGAATTTATTGCCAACATTTTCAATAAACAAATAACAGTAAAGCATGTATTGGACATGGTAGCCACTGCTTAAATTAATACAGGGAATAACAAAGACGTGCTAAATATGAAACTGTACAGATCCAATCCAGATTGTTGGCTTAACAACCGCAATGATTATTTAAAATAACACGAATGGCCGTGTTTTATTTTACACCAGGTCAAAACACGGCAAAAACTTAAATAACCGCTAAGTCGCCTTTATCTTGCAACCAGGATTTTCGGTCAGCCGCGCGTTTTTTGGCCAACAACATATCCATGATTTCATGGGTTCTGTCTCCGGCATGAACGGTTAATTGCACCAATCGACGGGTGTCCGGTGAAATGGTACTTTCTCGCAGTTGTAAAGGATTCATTTCACCCAAACCCTTAAAGCGGGTAACGCTGATTTTTTTCGTGTTGTTGTTTTTTTCCAGGGTGTCGAGAATATGTTGCTTCTCACTGTCATCCACCGCATAGTGTTTCTCTTTACCCACATCAATGCGGAATAAAGGTGGCATGGCAACAAACACATGGCCGGCACGAACCACCGGTTCAAAATGCCGTAAAAATAAGGCACACAATAAGGTGGCAATATGCAATCCATCGGAATCTGCGTCGGCCAATATAATCACTTTACCATAACGCAAGCCTTCTAAATCAGTGGTGCCCGGATCAACCCCGATGGCCACCGCCAAATCGTGCACTTCTTGTGACGCCATCACCTGATTGGGATCCACTTCCCAGGAATTTAATATTTTCCCGCGCAAGGGCATAATGGCTTGGAATTCACGGTCTCTGGCTTGTTTGGTTGAACCACCGGCAGAATCACCTTCCACCAAAAACAGCTCACTGATATTCGGGTCATCGGTGGTGCAGTCAGCCAATTTTCCGGGCAACGCCGGTCCCTGGGTGATTTTTTT
>QQUO01000346.1 GCA_008501575.1 Pseudomonadota bacterium | reverse complement strand
AATATAGTTCCAGCGGCGTGACCAACGAATCCATTGCTCATTAATTGCACCGCGGATTAAAGCGGCCACCGACAAGGCAAGAGCCACCGATAAGCCGACATAACCAAAATACAGTAATGGCGCGTGAATAATCATGCCAAAGGCCGGGAGCAATGGGTTTAAGTCATGACCATCTAAAGGCACCGGAAAGATGGTTTCAAAGGGGTTTGAGGCAAATAACACAAAAGCCACAAAGCCCAAAGCAATAAAACCCAATACCGATAATACCCGGGCGATTTGATTCAGTGACAATGACTGGCTGAACTTGGCAACGGCAGAAATCCATAAGGCCTGCACGGTTACCCACATTAAAATCGATCCCTCATGGGCACCCCAGGCAGCGGTAATACGATAACGCAAGGGTAATTCCAAAGAGGAATTTTGGGCCACATACTTAACCGAAAAATCTTGTTGAACAAACAACATCACCAAAATTACGAAAGAAGCCATCACAGTGACAAACAAAACATGCGACAAGGGGCGGGCTGTTTGCATGAGCGTCTGGTTGTTTGTGGCATAACCAATCATTGGCAGAACAGTTAAAGCGGTGGCCAACAAGAGGGCAAGAACCAGTAAATATTGTCCAATTTCAGGTAGCATATTATTGTTGAACCTCAGTTTGTAACACATCAGCCACTTCAGGTGGCATGTAATTTTCATCATGCTTGGCCAGCACTTCCTCGGCCGCAAAGATATTGTCACTGCGCATTTGGCCAATGGTCACCACACCTTGTCCCTCTCGAAATAAATCAGGTAAAATGCCTTCATATTCAACCGTGACATCGGCACCGTAATCGGTGACTGTGAACTGAATTTTTAAACTATTTTCGAGTCGTTGTAAACTGCCTTCTTTGACCATCCCGCCTAAACGGAAACTGCGGTTTTCAGGGTAATCATTTTGACTGACTTCGGTGGGACTTTTAAAAAACATGATGTTGTCTTTAAAAGCGGTCAAAAATATGGCAGTGGCCACCGCCACACCCATAATAACCAATGAGATTAATATCAGTCTTTTTTTACGGGTCGGAGTCATGATTGTGTTCTCCTTTGGCGGGCTTTTATTTGCCGTTTAAGTTGCTTTTTTTGACGATGTAAACTGATTAAGTCCACAGCCATCATTAAAGCAAACAACGCCATTGAACCCCAGACAAAAAAATTATACTTTCCCATATCCAACATCGTTAACATATCAATTCTCAATAAACTGTTTGGAAACCCATGATTTATTTTGCTCAGTGCGCAATAAATAACTGCGCGCCCGGTGCAACATGGAATATAAATAATAAAATTTTGTGGCCAATGCCATCACCAATAAGGGTCTTAACATAGACCATTCTTTAATGCCACTGTTACCACCCATTATAGAGATGCTGGCTCCTTGATGGATACTGGTCCACCATTCGACCGAATAGCGGATTATCGGCAAATTAATGAGGCCAATAATGGCCACCAAAGCCGCCAAACGTGCCGCTTTACGCGGATCATCGTCGTAAGCACTGTAAATACCCATGACGCCAATATATAAAAACAACAGAATTAGTTCTGAGGTCATGCGGGCATCCCAGTCCCAATAGGTGCCCCACATCGGTTTACCCCACAGCATACCGGTGAGTAATGTCAGGGCAGTGAATAAAGCACCAATCGGGGCACTGGCCATCATCACCGCTTCGGCCACTTTCATGCGCCAGACAAAGGCAATGATACCCGAAACACCAATAATGAAATAAATAAACATGCTCATCCAGGCGGCGGGAACATGTACGAACATAATGCGATAAGAGTCACCTTGTTGGTAGTCAGGCGGGGCAAAAAATAAGCCATCGATTAAACCATAAACCGTCAATAACAGGGCCAGGATTAACAGTGGTTTGAGCCAATGACCGGTGATGCGGTAAAAACTCGGTGGTGAGCCCATTTCATGATAAAACTTAACAATTTTGTTCATGTTTTTTCAATTACTCCAAATTAACCTTGATGGCCGCTGCAGCCGCCAGGGGTGCCAGGGTCAGGCTGAGTACAAAACAACCTGCCAATAATGTTATATGTCCAACCGGGGTGTTGCCTAAGGTGGTTTCTAACACCGCTCCGGCGCCAAAAATCAGTACCGGTGCCAATAATGGCATAATCAGTACACTGAGCAACATGCCACCATTTTTCAGGTTCATAATCAGGGCCGAGCCGACCGTTCCCAGTAAGCTGAATATGGGGGTTGCAATCAATAAAGACAACATCAAAATCCCGTAAGCAGATGCCGGTAAATGCAGTAAAACTGCAATCACCGGGGCAAAAATGATAACCGGTAAACCAGTGGTTAACCAGTGTGCCGCAGCTTTGGCAATGACAGCCACAGGTAAGGACATGCCGGATAGGGTGTATAAAGCCAAGCTGCCGTCTTCATAATCATCTTTAAAAATGTTTTCCAGTGTAATTAAAGTGCTAATCAGGGCCAATATCCAAACCACGGCAGGGGCAATTTTTTGCAAGGTTTGGGCACCGGCTCCTAAGCCCAAAGGAAACATGGTAACAATCAATAATTGAAAGACCAAAGGTTGGTAGATGTTTGATTTTTTGCGCCAGGCCACCAATACATCGCGCTGTAATAGAATCCAAAATCTCATGGTCGCTGCAACTGAATAAAGTGGTCAGCCTGTTGATGGATGCGTTTATTGTCATGGGCGGTTAGTAATGCCGCCCCACCTTGGCTGATGTGCTTACTGATACAATCAAACAACCAATCACAGCCGGTCTGATCCAAATTTACAAAAGGTTCATCCAATAACCAAAATGTTTTGTTCAGCAATAATAAGCGACTTAAAGACAGTCGTTTTTTTTGCCCGGCCGATAAATCATTGGCATAATGGTATTCATAACCATGTAATCCCACTTGGGCCAAACCATCGGATAATTGTTGTTCATTGGTGCGGATGCCATTAATGGTGGCTGCAAAGTGTAAATTTTCAAGACAGGTTAAACTGGCTTTATTGCCCAGAGAATGACCGATGTAATGACTGTGTTGTAACCAACTGTCTCGATTATTGTCCGGGGCAAAATGTATCCCTCCCTGACAAAAACTGCCCAAACCGGCCACCGCTTCAAGCAAGGTGGTTTTACCAGAACCATTATTGCCGGCAACCACAGCCATTTCGCCCGGTTGCAGCACGAGGTCTACCGGGGCAAATAAAGGCTCACCACCTTTTTGACACTGAGCATGTGAAATATGTAGAATGGTTGATTGCAAAGACTTATGTGGGTTTTAATTGTTGCTGGTCATTTTAATTTTTAGTGGCCATAAAGTAAAGAGAACCCGTACTTTTACGGACTTATTTGGAAGGCATGTTTGATATGAGTCAATTTCGTCGAATTGTGGTCTTAACCGGCGCCGGGATTTCCGCAGAAAGTGGTTTATCAACTTTTCGTGATGGCGGTGGGCTTTGGGATAATCACCGGATAGATGAGGTGGCCACACCGGAAGCCTTTGACCTAAATCCCGATTTGGTGCAACGCTTTTATAATCAGAGAAGACGTGCTGCTACAAAGGCGCAACCGAATGCCGCTCACCTTTGTCTGGCGCAAGTGGAACCGCAATGTGAACACTGGACTTTAGTCAGCCAAAACGTTGATGATTTACATCAACGCGCCGGTAGCCAGCATGTGTTGTCGATGCATGGCCAATTAGATCAATACCTTTGTGTAAATTGTCACAAAGAGGGTAATATTACAGGTGAATTAAGCACTCAGGATGTGTGTCCCCATTGTCATAAAGTGGCCACTTTAAGGCCTCGGATTGTCTGGTTTGGTGAGATGCCTTTGTATTTAGATGATATTATGACGAATTTAATGGCCTGTGACTTATTTGTTGCCATTGGGACATCGGGTACAGTTTATCCGGCCGCTGGTTTTGTGGAAATAGCGAAGAGAAATAAAGCCCATACAGTGATGTTGAATTTAGATGGCACGGACAACCTTTTATTTGATAAAACCATCACCGGTCAGGCATCTCAAATAGTCCCTGCGTATTTTTATGATGAATTGGGTTTCAAACGATAGCTTCTATACGTTATGGCTTGGTGTCTACTTATAAAGTTTTCACCACAGAGGCACAGAGGTCACAGAGTTTTCATAGTGAGTTATGCAGGGGCAAGCCCGGCAACCATTAAGCACCCAGCTAATCATCGAAAGGATAATCATTGTTGACCAAAAAAGTAAAACTTGATGTGTCATTTAGGTGATGGTGCAGGGTGAAATGAATTGCCTTTTACTCTGTGTTCTCTGTGCCTCTGTGGTTCAACAGTACTTCGAAAAGACACGGGTTACCGGCCTGCGCCGGTATGGCGGTGCGTTGCATGAGCACCTTACCGTTGTGCCTTTGTGGTTATCCTTTTTCTTATAACTCTTCCAGCTCAATCATTTCTTTTAATAAAGCCACATCATGCAAGCAGATGATTTGCTCTTTAATACTGATAAGGCCTTTGGTTTGTAACGATTTTAAGGCGCGGGAAAAAGTTTCGGGTTTTATTGATAAGCGCGAAGCAATGTCACGTTTAGGAACCGGTAATTTAAATTCACATTCATTACCGGATTGCCGACTGACATGACTCAGAAAATAATCGACCATTCGGAATGAGGCATTGTGCAGGGTTTGTTTATCGAGCTCTTTAACCATCCAGTGTAAGCGCATGGACAAGTGACTCAACATGGAAAGACATAATTCGGCTGAGTTTTTAAGTAAATTAAGTAATTTTTGACCGTCGATGGCCACTAAAACGCTGTCTTTTAAAGCGGTGGCGGTGACCGGGTATTTAGGGGCACCTGCAAATAACACGCCTTCGGCAAAAGTGCGCCCGGGTAAGAGCACTTCGATAATTTTCTCTTCTCCCTTAAAACTACCACGTCCCAGTTTAACGGCACCATCATACACAAAGTAAATATGTGTAAGCTCTTGTCCTTGCTGAAATATGATTTGTTCCTGGCTGACTTTAGTGAGTCTTGAGAAACCAAGTACCTGATCGAAAGCGGCCATTTCAAAGCCGGAAAACATCACCGATTGTTTAAGTGCCATCACCACATTGTGGTTGAGCGTTTTATCTAACATAGGTCCACTTGCTACAAAAAATGCATCATATCACAAAATGCCTTTATTTCTGTGATAACAAAAAAGGCGGCCTTCGAAGAGGCCGCCTGGGCATTACGCTTTATGTTTTAAGCGTTAGTAAACGTCATTGACTGTGTTGTAAATATTAAATTTACCAGTCGGTGTGACAATGCGTTCATCATTGATCACTTTTTTCAGTTTTCTGGTCTTGTCATCAACAACCACGATGGCTGATTTTTCATCCATGGTGTTCCAAACAGAGAACCACACTTCATCACCGGCTTTATTGTATTCAGGCTGAACCACACGTTTTGGTCCTTCACCTAAATCAGCCCATTCAGCAATTGGTAACACCTTATAACCGGCTTCCAAATCATTGATATCAAACACTGCAATGCTTTGTGATTTAGCAGGATCAGGATTCAATGTGGTATCAACCCACAGGTTTTTAGATTTTGGATGGGTTTTCACAAACAGTGAACCACCGCCTTGACCTTTTAAGGTTCGCACAACTTTCCAGGCATTGTCAGGGTGACCTTTAGGATCGGTGCCCAGGAAAGTGATGTGGTCATTGCCTAAGGCACTGGTAACCCACACCGGACCGTATTTGGGGTCATCGATGTTGGCACCACGTCCAGGGTGAGGGATCTTGGTTACTTCAGTTAAAGCCACCAATTTACGATCCACAGAATCCACCACGGCAATGCGGTCTGAATTGTTGGCCGCTGTTAAGAAATAACGTTTAGTGCTGTCCCAACCGCCGTCATGTAAGAAACGAGCCGCACCAATGGTGGTGACTGATAAGTTCTCAACATCTTTGTAGTTGACCAACAAGATTTTACCGGTTTCTTTTACATTAACGATAAACTCAGGGTGGTTATGGGAAGCAACAATGGCTGCCACCCGTGGTTCAGGGTGATATTCCTGAGTATCCACTGTCATGCCACGGGTTGAGACCACTTTTTTAGGCTCTAAAGTGTCACCGTCCATAATCACATACTGCGGTGGCCAATAGGCACCGGCAATGGCCAGTTTATCTTCAAAACCTTTGTATTTAGATGTTTCCACAGAACGTGCTTCTAAACCAATTTTAATGCTTGCCACAATCTTAGGTGGGTTCATGTACATATCAATCATGTCAATCTTGGCGTCGCGACCAATGGTATAAGCATAACGACCGGATGCAGAAGGACGGGTAATATGAACTGCGTAGCCAGTTTCCAAAATAGAGACGATTTCTTTTGAGTCGCCATCGATAAGTGCCATTTGACCGGCATCACGCAAAGTTACGGCGAAAAAGTTATCGACATCGTATTTATGTTGTTTGGTTTTTGGCCGATCTTCCGGTTTAACATAAACAACCCATGAATCAGTCATTTCAGGCAAGCCCCACTCAGGCGGTGCTGGTGGCTCATGCTGTAAGAAACGGGCGATGATATCAATCTCTTCATTGGTGAAATCACCGGAGCTACCCCAGTTAGGCATACCCGCAGGTGAACCATAGGTAATCAGGGTTTTCAGGTAATCACTGCCTTTTTCACGGGTAATGTCTGTGGTTAATGGTTTACCGGTGGCGCCTTTACGCAACACACCGTGACAACCGGCACAACGCTCAAAATAGGTTTTAGTGGCAAATTCAAACTCTTCTTCTGTCATGGCTGGACCTTGCGAGTCAACCATTTTTTTGGTCACCGCAGGATCAATACCTGATGGTGCGCCTTGGTATTTAATTTCTGCCGGAGATCCACCTGGATGGGTTACCGGTGCACCTGTTTCAACTTCTTTTTTCTGGTCTTCGGCACGCAGGCTGGCCACTTCAGCGGCACTGACCTGATAGCCTTCATTACCCCAACTGTGTGTTACATAAGTGAGGATATTGGCAATTTGTTCATCATTTAAATAGGCCAAATTAGGCATAACAGCATTGTATTTAACGCCATTTACGGTAATTTCGCCGGTTTGACCATGTAAAACGGTGCCAATGGCCCGTTTTTTATCGGCCAGTAAGTAGTCCGACTCGGCCAACGGTGGAAAAACACCGGCCATGCCTTTGCCATCGGGTTGGTGGCAAGCCACACAGTGAATGGCGTACAGTTTTTCGCCTTCCGCAATTTGCGTGGCCAAATCAGTGGCACCGGCATTCATTTCCGCCTTATGTCCCGCTAACGGGTCTTTGTCAGTGGCTTTATCGGCTTGGTCCGCACAGGCGGGTAAGGCGATGACCAGACCAGCGATTAACAGACTTTGCTTTAGTTTAATCATGTTTTAACTCCTGATATTAAAAAAATCATTGTTCCGAATTAAGTGTTGACACTCGTTCAACCAAGTATTGTACGTTTAGGCTCAATTACTTCATTGATGTAGGTCAACTGGGTAAATTGTTTTAACCGTTTATTTTACCATCCAGTCACCATTGATACGAGTAAGATATTGAAGAATAACGTGAAGACTGAGTTAATGCATTGATAACGGGGTCATCTGCATCGAAGTTCCGTACTTGTTGCCACAACCAATAAGTTTTATCGGTGAGGTTGCTGATACTAAATTGTATCTGGGACTGTGGTGAAATCCGATAACTGCTGGTCCAGTCAAACACGGCATAGCCCGGTGTTTGAAAAAGACGATCTTGGGTTAAATCCACATCATCCTGGGCTGCGCTAAATCGACCGTATAAACCCATCTGCCATTTTTCAGAGGGGCTGGTCCAATGGGCTGACAGCACGGCCTTTGGCGGTGAAACCGTGTTTAAGGGTTGGTCATTGATTTGATTAACACCTTCGGTCCACGATAAAGCGGCGTGGGTCTGCCATTGCTCATTGATAATCCATTGATGATCAATTTCAAAGCCATGAATTCGGGCTTTTTCAATATTTTGAGATTGGAATAATAAAGCTTGGCTTTGCGGGTCGATACCCAACGGTGCCCGAGAAACGATTAAGTCCTGGTATTCATTATAAAAACCCCTGATGGTCAACCGCTGATTGGGCAAAATTAAACGATAACCGGCTTCATAGCCGTTCGAGGTTTCACTTCTTAAGTCAGGATTGGGAATTGAACGGTAATTAAACAGTGCAATATTAAAGCCAATATTAACATCTTCAGCCGGCGGCGCGCGAAAACCACGGACATACTGGGCATAGACACTGCTGTAGTCATCAATTTGATACAACAAACCTAATTTCGGCGAAAAATCAGATTCATCAATATGAACCACTTCGATTTCTTCGGCATTATTATCAAATAAGGTGTCGCGGGTCGGGTCTAAATCATAACGATCAAAGCGCACCGCAGGTATCAGTGTCCATTTTTCATTTAAGTTGATTTCATCATGAATAAAAAGCCCCAATTCTTTAATGTCAGTGAGCGGAAAATCACGAAATGGAAAGATTTCACCCAGTAACACATTGCTGCTGATACCGGTGGTCAGGTTGGTTTCCAGGGCATCACGGTATTCGGCGACATCGGATTGGGTCATCTCAACACCATAAATAAGACGGTGTGACCAATTTCCGGTGTTAAATTTTTTGGTGAAATTAAGTTCTATACCAACGGCAGTCTGGTCAAAACTAAATTCTCGCTGTTGCCGCAAAGGGGTACCACGTCGGGACAAACGGTGTTCTGTGGTGTTTTGCAAAAATTCGGTGTTGCTGTGATAAAGTCTGATTAATCCATCATCTGCCCAGGATTTATTAAGCATAAAATCATAGGTCGCACTTAGTTTTTGCGATTCATTGTTGTCATCACCGGTCAAAGCAGTGGTGTTGGCAAAACGGCCGACACCGATAAAAGAATGTATTTGGGTGATTTGGTCACGCTGCTGGGCTTGCAGGTTAAATGCCAACTGATGGCCGGGTGCTATATCAGTGACCCATTTGCCAAATAAAGACTGTTGATCCCAATCAGCATGATCTTCTGCCAAAGTGCTGGGGCGCTGAATACCTTTGCCATCTCTTTGATTAATATTGAAGATGACGCCATTTTTATTGCCGTTCCAGGCATGGGTATAGGTGCCATGACGACCATTGTATTGGCCGTTAAAACCGAGTCTGAATTGACGCCAATGATCACCTTCCGCTACCAGGTCCTGGGGGTTCCAGGTGTGGATACTAACGATACCGCCCAAAGCGTTGCTTCCGTATAGGGTGGAGGCGGGGCCTTTTAAGACTTCAATTCGACTGATCACCGAGACATCGGGGTATTGGGCCGTGGCAAAGGAATAGGAGCCAATATCAAAGGCTTTGGCATTGGGCACACCATCCACTTCAACCGCCACTCGATTACTGCCAATACCACGGATATTAATGCCGGAGGTGCCAAACCGATTACCGGCATCTTCGATGTTAATATTGGTTTCATAGCGCAGGGCAGCGGCCATGTCTTCACTTTGGGTGTTTTGGATGTGCTCGGCGCTGATTACACTGACATCGGCAGCCACTTCCTGTAAAGCCCGGGCTTGTTTATAGGCCACCACAATTAAAGGGCTGAGTTCTGTGCCCTGGGGGTCTTCTAAATTTTTATTGTCTTGAGCTACAGAGAGAAACGGCAGGATGAATACACAAGCCGCTATTACACATTTGTTCATGTCAAATTGGTCTATTTATAAAAACGGCATAGTGTAACTGATGAAAACAATTATGTATTGATGTTTATCAACTGAACATTCTATTTTTTCCATCAATAAGCTGTAATATATGTTGACTCATCGTCATACCCATGGCCAATAACCTGGACTCATCGGGATCCAGACTTGCCAGGAAGTTTTTCACATAGAGCCCCAATTCGGTATCACCCTGACTGTCCAAACGACGGCTAAAAAATAAGCCGTCGGCATCTTCTTGTTGGCCGATGAGCTGTAATAAGGTATAGACATCTGTAGATAATGAAAGATCTGCTGTACCGTGTATCGCCGATACTTTTAATTTTTGATTGTTCAGTTGTAAGGCAAAACGGATGTAAGCATCTTTGATGTGCACATGAACAATGTGATTGTGTAAAAATGCCAATGCCTCATCATTCAGCGCTTGTTTGAAAAAATAATTCAGGGCTTGTTCGATAAGCCGGTATTGAATGACTCCCGGCATCCATTTTATCGGCCAGGCCAGGGGTGCAGGCATCTGTGGTGCCTGGTTTGATTTTTGTGAACTGACTAATTGTTTTTGATTTGTGTCCATAATTCTTCTATATGCTGTTTAAACTGAGCTGAATGTTTGATTGGCCGTCCCCAGGTGCGTTGCGTCTCTGCCGGCCATTTATGGGTGGCATCTAAACCCAGCTTACCACCTAATCGGCTTTCAGGACTGGAGAAATCCAAATAATCCACCGGGGTTCGATCCATCACTACACTGTCGCGGGCGGGATCGGCCCGGGTGCTGAGGGCCCAAATAACTTCAGACCAATCGCGGATATTGACATCATCATCAGTAATAATAATGTATTTGGTGTAACTAAATTGGCGCAGAAATGACCATATACCCATCATCAAACGTTTCGCGTGGCCGGGGTATTGTTTGCGTATACTGACCACTGCCAGGCGATAGGAACAGGCCGCCGGTGGTAAGTAAAAATCGACAATTTCCGGAAACTGATTTTGTAATAGCGGTATAAACAATTCATTTAAAACCGAGGCCATCACCGAAGGTTCGTCTTGTCCCGGATGTCCCATGTAACTGGTGTGATACAGAGGATTATCCCGGAAACTCATGGCTTCCACCGTAAACACCGGGAAATTATCGACCGAATTATAAAAACCGGTGTGATCACCAAAAGGTCCTTCAGCGGCTGTTTCGTCCGGTTCGATAAAGCCTTCTAAAACAATTTCTGCCTGGGCAGGAATCATTAAGTGTTTGTGAATGACACCGGGTGTCACTTGGGTTTTGGCGCCCCTCAGTAAACCGGCAAAATGGTATTCGCTCAAGGTGTCGGGAATCGGCGCCACCGCTGCTAAGGTGGTAATCGGGTCGGCACCAATGACCACCGCCACCGGAAAACGCTGCCCCGGATTTGACAGTTTAAAATCTGAAAAATCGGTGGCACCGCCCCGGTGTGCCAGCCAGCGCATTATCAATTTATTTTTGGCGATTGGTTGCTGGCGGTAAATGCCCATGTTTTGACGTTTCTGACGAGGTCCTTGGGTAATAACCAGGCCAAATGTCAGTAATTCACTGATATCTTCCGGCCAGCAGGTGGGTAAGGGCAATACACTTAAATCCACATCAGTGCCTTTGAGTGTCCGGTTTTGACATGGGGCTTGTTCAACCATCCTTGGATTGACGTAACTGAGTCGCTTAAGGTTTTTTATGAGCCCCTGGCCCTGTTGAAGATTGGTTGGGAGTTCCGGCGATTGTAAATAGGCCAGTTGTTGACCTAATTTTTTCAGCTGGGTTTTATCATGCACGCCAAGGGCCTTGAGTACGCGTGCTTCGGTACCGAACAAGTTTGCAATGACCGGTATGTTCTGGCCACTTTTAAACTGATTAAACTGTAAGGCCGGACCCTGTTCACATAAGCTGCGGTGACTAATGGCCGTTAATTCGTGCTTTAAATCGATCGGTTCATTAACCTGCAATAAATGCTTATCCTGTGCCAACGCCTCTAAATAGGCACGCAAACTATGTAAATGCTGACTACTGTGAGAGTCCAGAGCATGGGCAATAAAACGATCAAAATTCATGTCAAAATGGTCATTAATTGACTGCCACCCAGTTTTTGCAGGCTTGTTGATGCCAATAGCCATTGCTGATTGGGT
>QQUO01000107.1 GCA_008501575.1 Pseudomonadota bacterium | reverse complement strand
ATTAACCACATTCTTTTTATCATGATGACCTCAAATATTCTTTGCTTATTTGGGTTTACAGAAATTTCACAACAATCACGTCAATTTATTCAAAATCATTTTTAAAAATCAAATCGTTGTCGTCGACTTCATAGGCGCCTAAATCATAGGGCCCCAAACCATCGACCACTGCCGGATGATCAACACCTCTGGATTTACCTTGTAAATCATTACCGGGCAGATAAATACCTGCATTACAGATGTCTATCGCCAGGGTGTCTGTTTCAGCCAGTCGATAATCCATACTGCCGGCATCAATAAAATCAGCCGAACCAATTATGCTGTTGCTGATGGGCACTTCTATGCTTGAATCATCGTTGATTAAATTACAATTGATGTCGGTGATTGAGCTGCTGCCTTGATGGATGTTGCCAAATGATTTTACGATATTGCCATAAAGCCTTAACTCAGAAGTGGCACTATGTTGTCTGAACAGAGTTGTACCGTCATTATTTTGAGTGATGGTGTTATAAGCTGCGGTTAACACTGAATCGCCATTTTGATAAAAAGCGGTGTAATTATCAAAGTCGATGTGCCGCCCATTTTCCACCATCAAATTACCTTCCAGTAACACCTGTCCATCTGGGTCTGAATAGAGCACATAGCCATCGTATTCAGAATTATTGTAAGCAATCAAAGTGTTTTTTACATTGATTTGTCCATTGTAGCGAGCAGCCATGGCACCGCCGCCACCAGGATACAATCCAATATTATTATTGCCAATTAATTGAGAACAAAATTCGCTGTAATTACAACCATTGTCTGCTCTGTCCATGTTAATCACTGCGTCAAAAGTAGCCATCAAACCACCGCCATAACGACCTATTTTGTTGTTTGAAACTTTGGTATTGATCAAGTGAACTTCAGTGCCTTGACTGCTGGCATTTACACCACCACCCTCCCCTGAAGCAGAAGTGTCTAGATTCCCCTCATTTAAAAAAATATCAAAACTGGCTGTACTGGTTCCATTCAGGGTTATAACTGCACCGCTCACTGCAAAAATACCACCACCAGAGAAGTTGCTGCTGTTGGCAAATATTTCTTTGTCAATATTACTGTTTATAAACGAGGACTCTCCGGCATTGAATTCAATAGAACATTGATCAGCATACACGCCACCACCATGGTCATCGCTGTGATTATTTCTGATGGTTGATGCCGAACCCAAGTCGATTTGTAAATCAAAACCATTTTCAAACGCATAACAATACAAGCCACCGCCACCCAGACTTGCTGTGTTATTTTGGATGGCCAGGTTGTTGGCTGTTACTAACAATGAGCCGGTGGCATTGAAGTTAATGACAGCCAAACCACCACCTCTAATACCTTCATTGTCTCTGAGGTTAATGTGGTTTAGATTCACTACACCGGTGACGCCATCAATACTCAAACCACCTGCCCAATCAGAAGAATAACCACTGTTAAACCCTGTGCCTTTCTGTAAGGTCAATGAATCCAATATTACTTGGGCATTAGTGATGGTACGAATTTTAACTACTGGTAAACCCACACCGGTCGCATCTATCACCGAATTGATGTTACTTTGGAGGTCACTGTTGGCTGCAGTACAATCGGCATAACCACCTTTCATAATCACATTGTTAGTGATTTCTATGGCTGTCTGGTGGAAATTTTCATTGCTGAGCCTGATTTCTGTGGCACCATCATCAATGGCCTGTTGCAGGCCATTGGCATTGACACTGACATCATAATCACACGACCCATCCCAGCCGACACTCACCTGGGCATTAACTTGGCATGTCACTACCAACCCAAGTGCAATACTCATCATTAGTTTTTTCATTTTATTCTCCTTATGGCTTTGCAATTAGTGAAAACTATTTTTGAAAATAATGTCATTGATGTAGCTTTCATCAGCGCCTGCATCATAAATATAATTCACACCATTATTATAAGCCGTTGGATCATCCCAGGCTCTAATATCATTATCTGCATCCAGTGTGACTGCTGAGACAATGGTACAAAGGTCGATGGCAGGTGATAGGCTACTGAGATGGTAATTATGATTAACTTCGTCAATAAATTCAGGATCAATAACATTGGCTGGAATACTGCTGTTTTCATTACTGATCAAACAACTAAATTCTGTAAAATTAGTCCCAGATGACTCAAGTACGGTTTCACCAACATTACGAAAAATTGTGTTTTTTATGGTTAGACTCGAATCATTAATTCCAATAACCGCTCGGGTATTATTGACATCATTGTCGGCGATGGTGTTATGTAATAAATTAATGCTTACATCACCATTACCCCTGATCATATAGTAATCATAGGTACTGTCACCACCGTTCGAACCATTGCCATATAAATAACTGCTTTCTATACTTGCACTGGCGCCACTACCACCAAGGCCAGAAACATAAACTGCTGTACCAAAATCGGCAAAATTCCCCATAATATATGTATTTTCTATTTCGACATCAGCACCACCTTTCATAAATATGGCACCACCATAATCACTGGCATGATTTCCTGACAAAATGGAACAACGGCTGGGGTGCCAACATTTCTTACCTGAGGTTTTCATACTCAAGGTCACGGGTGTGGTTGTACTGCTGTCCAAAAAGATGGCACCTCCATGTCCACCGAAGGCCCAATTTGATGAAATAAAACCCTCAATGATTTCTATACTGGAACTGTTTGCCGCATAAATACCACCACCTTCTCCTTGGGTTTTGTTATTGCTCACAGTAACAGGGTCAACATTGTTTCCAAAAATATTAAACCCGTACTTATTACCCTGTAACCACAGTTGTGCCGCTGAATTCAGGTAAATCCCGCCACCTCGCAAACTTGCCGAGTTATCAAGAATACCTCGACTTCCTGCATTAGGTGTTAAAGAAGAACCTGAGTCAACAGTAACTCGACAACCATTTAAAGCTGCGATACCACCACCTTCTTCAGCATTATTTTCAGTAATCAGCGAATTACCACTGACCCGAATGATGGTGTCATCTTCGGCACAAAAAATACCCCCACCCCGATTGTTTGCACTATTTTGGTTGATGAGTGTATCGGTAATCACTAATTGCAAAGTACCACCAACAGTGGCACCCACATAAATGCCACCGCCGTTATCTGAATGGTTGTTGGTAATTTCTAAATCAGTAATTTCAATTAAACCATTTGAATCACCAATATCTATACCATGGCCACCATTGACAACAAAAATAGTATCGGTTGCATCTTGCAAGACCAGTTTAGACAAACTAACAATGGGATTGTTTATGGTATCTATAGTGACCACCGATGACCCCAGTGAGGCTGAACCTTTGATGACCGTCTTGGTGTTTTCTGTCAAGTTAAGCGTGGCACTTAAACATGAGCTGTAACCACCTTTGACGTCAACAGCGTAGTCAATGACCAGGTTTTCAACAAAATCCTGATTATTTAACACCCTGATTTCAGAAGCACCAGCATTAAGCGCTTGTTGAATGCTGGTGTAGGTACAGGTACCATAACCTGGAGAAGAGCCCACAGAGACCCAAGCATTGGCTGATGGAAACAGTAAAACAAGCCACAGTGTAATAAATAATTTAAGTTTCATTTTGATTAGTAATAAGTGTTAATTACTTATTACTTACAAAAATTCCACTCCTATCACTTCAACATAGTGGCAATTATTTTTTTCACCGTTAACCAATCACGACTGACTGAACTGATACTAATGCCCATAACTTCAGCAATTTCCGGTTCGGTAAAGCCCAGAAAGTATTTAAGCTGAAACACCTTAGCCATGCGCGGTTGTTGCTGTTCAATCGGTTGTAAAATTTGGTCTAAAAATATAATCCATTCGGCTTCACTTTCAGTGGCCATGGCATGGTCATCAAAGGTAACCTGATTGCCGGCTCGCTTGTTGGCCAGCTTTTCTCTGGCGGTATTAATGAGAATTTGACGCATGGCCTTGGCGGTAATACAAAAGAAATGCTTTCGGCTTTCGGCTTTGATTCCATATTTGTGTAATCTTAACCAGGCTTCATTGACCAATGATGTGGTGTTGAGGGTTTTAGAAACAGCCATTTGCTTATGGCGAATGCCTGATGCAATCCGCTTTAAATCATCATAAACCAATGGAATCAAATCATTCAATGCCTGATTATCACCGTCGGAGGCTTGTGCAATGAGCTGCGTAACTTGATGGGGTTTAGTTTGATTTATTTCATACGGCATGTTTTAGAATTATCCGCTTTCAGGCCGTTATTCTCAAGCACTTCTTGTCGCAACTTGATGAGTAGTTGTTTTTGGCTGTCATTGATGTCTTCTATACTGCAGATTTGATCGATATAATCAAGATAGTCTTTAAGGGCTTGTTCAATATTTTGTTGTTGTTCGGCTTGCAACGAAAGTAACTCTTGCTGAATATCCAAACTGGCGAGTAAGGGTTCGATATACGTTTTTCTTAAGGGTAAAGCCGTTTGTTTTTTTGACACCACAGATTGTAAAATCATTTGGGTTTTAGTCAGATTCCCTTGTTGATAATAAATAGTGGCCATTTTATATTCCACTTCAGCCCAATTAGATAAGGTTTCCAATGATGAAGATATCCCATAACTTTGGTTATAGGCGTCGATGGCTTTTTGGAAATTCTCCAGCGCAGTGATATCGTTTTTTTGATTAGACTGATAATATGTCCCCTTTTTAACGTGTAAATCAGCCAGTTGCGACCACAAAAAACTGTCATCAGGATTAACATTAATGGCATGATTCGCTGCACTGAGAGCCTGTTCATAATAACGCAGGGGGCTTTGATTATCTGCCACGGCATAGTCCGCCAATTTCAACAAAGGTTTTACTTTGTAAGCCAGCAAAGCAGGGTCATCGGGGTATTTAGCCAGACCCTTATCTGCCATATTAATCGCTTGTTGATAGGTATCTAAAGCTGATTGGTTTTGCGATTCCAAATAAGCCGCTCGATTGGTATAAAGTAAATTTAAACTGGCCCAGGGTGAATGGGCATCAGGTTTTAATTGCAACGCACCTTCACAATAGTCCACGCCTTTGTCAAAAGCTGATTGTATCTGATCATTGAGTTTAAACATGCGTTTAACCTGGATATCGATGCTGGCATTGGTACATCTTGAGGTGTAGTTATAGGGATCAGAGCGACCAATATTTATCGACTGCTCCAATGCTTCATTACTTAAATCAAGGTATTTCATCGACACATCGTAACCTTGTGCCTGACCAACCGTTTTAAATTTAAACAAATACACTTCTGAGGCCAATCTAAGGGCATCATAATGCCAAGGATTCTGCTTAAATTCAGCCAGGGCATATTCAATGGCTTCATCATACTTTTCCTGTGTATAGGCTAAATGGGCAGCCAAAAAATTGGCTTGATTAGATTCTTTCTGGGCTTTTTCCAGGTATTTTAAGGAGGGCAGATAACTTTCCTGCCGGGCTTTGGCCAAGTAAGCGTCTTTTTCTGCCTGATTCTGGATTCCTTTTACTGTTAACTTTCGTTGGTTCCAGTCAACGGTTAACGCCATCCCCAGACCGCTATATAGCTCAGGTGACCGCCAGCCTTTAGCTTCCGCCAGTTGATAGTAGTCTAAGGCCTTTTTATAATTGCGCATATTTTCATAAGCCAGACCCAACGCAAACTCACTAAAACCCGAATCATCTACATGATTGTGTTCAATTTCACGCCTGAATTGTTCGATTTCAATGGCAATTTGATCGTACAATGCCTGGATATTATGTCGGGGCATTAAATGCGCTCGCTCAATTCGGCCTTTCATGTCCTGAACCACTTGCATGTACTCTTTAGTGGTTTGTACCCGTTTAAATGCTTCAATCGATTGGTAAGCACCATAAGCAAGACCCATTAAGCCGATAATAACCGCCACAAACAACAGATTACTAACAACCGGGTGCTTTTTGATTTTTTTTACAAAGCGTAACCAGGTGGTTACTTTTCTGGCAGAAACAACATCACCTCTAAGGTAAGCGTCAATATCATATAAAAGTTTTTTGGCAGATGGATAACGATTTTCCACCTGTTTTTCCAGGCATTTAAAAACCACCGCTTGTAACTCAACCGAAATGCCCGAACCCATCAGTTTAGGTTCTTCATGAATGATCATGTGACTCATTTCAGATATACTGTTTGCTTTAAATGGAAGCTCACCTTTCAACAGTTGATAGAGCAACACGCCCATGGAAAAAATATCACTGCGACGATCAATCTGGTGGGTTAAGCCTTTGGCTTGTTCCGGTGACAGGTATCCCGGTGTACCCACCACGGAACCGGTCATTGTCAGAGATTCATCTTCGGCATTGGCCGCTATACCAAAGTCCAATAATTTAACAAGCTTATCCTCACCAATTATCAAATTATTGGGCTTAATATCACGATGTACCACACCTTTTGAGTGGGCGTAGATGAGTGCTTCACACACTTGTTTAAACAACACCACCCGTTGCTCAATATTTAAATTATTATGGTTTGCATAGGTGATCATATCTTCACCCTTAACATACTCCATAACAAACCAGGGAATGCCTTTGTCAGTCACCCCAGCATCATACAATTGGGCAATATTGGCATGATTAAGATCTGTTAGAATCTGGCGTTCGCGTAAAAATCGGCTAATGGCTTGTTGGCTTAACAGACCGTGTGGAATGACTTTTAAAGCGGCTTGTTGTTGTATTTGGCCATCACTGCGTTCCACCAAATAAACGATTGACATCCCGCCTCGAGAAATGGGCTTAACCACCCGCCAATGGCCAAATTCCATGCCAACCGCAATCTCTTCAGCCGCATCTAACTCCTCAAATAAGGCACCAAACTGGGGAATCTCCGCATCATCCAATGATTCAATATCAATTTCTGCCAATTCATTAAGCTGAATTAACACCCGTTTTTGAATATCATCATCGTTATTGTTAGTCATAGAGAGTAGCAGTCAGCATAAATTGCTTCGATACTCATCATTATAGCGTGGCAATTGAAGTTCTTAAAAAGCTTTACACTTTTTAGGTGTTTTTTTGATTTACGACAAGAAGTAAAAGCTCTGGTAAGCCATCAGCGATTTGTGGGGTAATCCATTGCGCGCATACTCAAAGCAGAAACTATTCTATTATTTATTTTGTATGAACCGCAAAATACTGGAAAAATCCAAACCACTGCCACCTTGATTTTGATGGATTTGATAGAGTTGTGCCGATATGGCGCCTAAGGGTGTGGCGGCTTTGGATTGGGCGGCTAATTTTTGGGCAAGACCTAAATCCTTATTCATCAATTCCACCATAAAACCACCTTGATAATCTCGGCTGGCCGGAACATTCGGCATGACACCGGGATACGGGTTATAGACTTGTAGTGACCAATTATTACCGGAACTGGCTTTCATGATTTCTGATAACACCTCAGGATCCAAGCCTTGGGCAACACCCATATTGAGGGCTTCTGAGGTGCCAATCATATGAATTGCCAGGAGCATATTGTTACAGATTTTGGCCACTTGTCCGGCTCCGGCTTCACCGGCGTGGAAAATATGGCGACCCATGGCTGATAGCACCTGTTTGGCTGCTTCAAAATCAGCCGCTTCGCCACCACAAATAAAGGTTAATGTGCCGGCTTCGGCTGCTGCTGTGCCACCTGAGACCGGGGCATCAAGCATACCAATACCGGCGGCTTTGGCTAAAGCATTCACTTCACGGGCATCTTCTGCGGCAATGGTGGAGCAATCAATCAGCAAAGTGTTTTTATTGACGGCTTTAATTAAGCCCTTGTTGCCACCATAAACAGACTTAACGATGTCACCATTTGGTAACATGGTGACCACCACATCGGCATCTTGTACCGCATTCACTGCACTATCAGCCGTTTGTGCGCCCTGCTCAGTGAGCTGCTTAACCGCCGCCGTGTTTAAATCAAAAACCGTGACTTTAAAATCATTATCCAAAAGATTATGTGCCATGGGTCCGCCCATGTTGCCGAGGCCGATAAATGCGATATGTGAAGTCATTGCAGTACCTTTAAAATTATGGTTGTTGGAAAAACTCGTCGACCATGGCTGGTGTAATTTCAGCGACAGAGTCAACACTCCATTGTGGATTATTGTCTTTATCGATTAATAAAGCCCGAACACCTTCGGCTAAATCAGGGTGTAAAACACACTGGGTGGACATGATGAGTTCCATGGCAAACACTTCGGATAAGCTTTTGTGTTTGGCCCGTTTTATTTGTTCGCGAACTAAATACAGGGTCATGGGACAGCCCCGCAACAGCCCTTTGGTGGCTTTATACAACCAACCGTCTGAGTCATCCAATTGCTCAAATCCCGCCACCAATGCAGTCATATCAGTGGGCGCCATTAAAGCATTGATACGGTCCAAATGGGTATATAAAGTGCTGTCTTGCTGGCTGGTGTCACTGCGATGTTGGTGGATAACTGTACTGATGGCATCATGGCCACCATCTGTGTTGCCGATGGCTTCCCGTAATTGTGTGTAATGATCAGAGGCCACAGCATAATCCGCCAATTTAACAAATAAGGCATCGGCTGCCGACATTCGTGCACCGGTCATGCCTAAAAATTCGCCACAAGCCGCGGGCATGCGATTAAGAAACCAGGACGCACCGACATCAGGGTACAGACCAATGGTCACTTCCGGCATTGCCAGCATGGAACGTTCCGTGACAATACGATGTGAGGCGCCAGCCATCAAACCAATGCCACCGCCCATAACGATACCATCACCCCAAACAATCACCGGTTTCGGGTAAGTGTGTATGGTATGATCCAAGTGATATTCCTTGGTAAAGAACTCCACAGCCTGTTCGGGGATTTTTCCGGCAGGCGTGGACTGCATGGAATGATACAGCATCACCACATCACCACCGGCACAAAAAGCTTTGTCACCACTGCCTTCAATCCAGACCGCTTTGACGGTGTCATCATCACGCCATTTGTCTAAAGCCTGTTGCATGCCTTCAATCATCACGGTGGAAATTGCATTGAGGGCTTTGGGCTTATCCAAGACTATCTGACCCAGTTTGCCAAAGCCTGTGTCAATAGTAGAAACTTGTAAATCCTGATATGGTTCTGACATTATTGAATCACCTCTAAAGCACCCTCCTTAAGGGCTTTGCGGGAAATAATCAAACGCATAATTTCGTTGGTGCCTTCTAAAATACGGTGCACCCGGGTATCCCGCACAAAACGTTCTAAGGGATATTCTTTAATATACCCATATCCGCCATGCAACTGCAGTGCTTCATCACAAATCTGAAAGCACACATCGGTGGCAAAGCGTTTCGCCATGGCACAGTAAACAATCGCCTGCGGGTCTTTTTTGTCCAGTTTAAAGGCTGCCAGTCGCACCATCTGCCGGGCTGCAATCAACTCAGTAAGCATATCGGAAAACTTAAACTGTAAAGCCTGAAAGGATGCCAAATTCTGGCCAAACTGTTTACGTTCAAACATATAAGCTTGTGCGGTTTCCAAGGCCATTTGCGCAGTCCCGAGAGAGCACGATGCAATATTAATGCGACCACCATCCAATCCTTGCATGGCAAATTTAAAGCCCTCACCTTCCTGGCCAATCAAATAATCCGCCGGTATCTTTACATCGGTGAAGGTAATTAAACGTGTCGGCTGTGAGTTCCAACCCATTTTGTCTTCTTTTTTACCGTATTCAACACCTGGGGCATCAGCCGGCACCATAAAACAGGAAATGCCTTTGGGCCCGGCTTCACCGGTGCGTGCCATAACAATCAGTACATCTGTGGCACCGGCACCGGAAATAAAGGTTTTGCTGCCATTAATTACATAGTGATCACCGTCCTTACGGGCGGTGGTTTTTAAATTTCCGGCATCAGAACCATGGCCCGGCTCAGTAAGACAGTATGACGCCAGCTTATCACCTGAGGTCATGGCTTGACCCCATTCCTTCGCCAAAGCCTCAGAGCCATAGGCAGTCAACATCCAGGCACACATATTGTGAATGGTGATATAAGCCGTGGTGGAGGTGCAGTATTTACTCATTTCCTCAAAAATCAGAGAGGCATCCAGTCGGCTTAAGCCCATGCCACCATAATCTTCCGGTGAATAAATACCTAAAAAGCCCATGTCACCGGCACTTTTAATGACATCCACCGGAAAATGGGCCTCTTCATCCCACTGTGCGGCATACGGTTCTAAAGCACTTTTGCCAAACTCTTTAACGGCATCCACAAAGGCCTGCTGATCTTCATTTAATTCAAAATCCATAGACCGTATCCTTATAAGTTAATGGTGGCATTCGGTGCTGAATCATGGGGAATATCATCCTCAAACCAGCGCGCCGTAATGGTTTTTGTTTCGGTATAAAAGCGCACCGCTTGTTTACCGTAGGCATGCTGATCACCGTAAAAGGATTTACGCCAGCCGGTGAATGAGAAAAACGGTAAAGGCACCGGAATCGGTATGTTAATACCTACTTGTCCCACTTTAATGTCATGTTGGAATTTACGGGCAGCGGCACCGGATGAGGTGAATATTGAGGTGCCATTACCGTAGGGGTTATTGTTAATCAACTCAAGCGCTTCTTCCATGGTATCAACATTGATGACACAGAGTACCGGACCAAATATTTCAGTTTTATAAATGTCCATATCAGTTGTGACATCGGAAAACAGGGTCGGTCCAATCCAGTTTCCATTAGGATAACCTTCAACTTCTAAACCGCGACCGTCTAATAATAAGGTGGCACCTTCTTTCACGCCTTGATCAATCATGCGCTCAACTTTTTGTTTTGCTTGTGGTGAAATTAATGGTCCATAAAAAGATTCAGGCTTTTTCCAGTGGCCCGGTTTCATTTCGGCCATTTTATCTTTAATCTCAGGTAGCCATTGTTGTGCTTCACCCACCAAAAGTGCCACTGATATCGCCATACAACGCTGACCGGCTGCGCCGCACGCCGCCCCGGCGATGTTATTAATAACCTGACTCTTATTGGCATCGGGCATCACCACCATGTGGTTTTTGGCACCGGCAAAAGCTTGTACACGTTTTAAATTATCGGTGCCGGTTCTGTAAATATGTTCACCCACCGGTACGGAACCAACAAATGAAATGGCTTCAATGTCTTCATGATTCAGAATCTGATTGACCTGATCTTTACCGCCATGAATGACTTGCAGAACATCTTTCGGAAATCCCGCTTCATAAAACAATTCAGCCAAACGCATCGGCGTATTCGGGTCTTGTTCTGAAGGTTTTAACACAAAGGTATTGCCACAAACCACCGCCATCGGAAACATCCACAAAGGAATCATCGCCGGAAAATTAAACGGTGTGATGCCGGCACAAACGCCTAACGGTTGAATAATGCTGTAGGTATCGACATTGGTGGCCACGTTTTCAACAGTCTCACCCATCATCAAAGACGGCATATTGGCGGCATGCTCGGCCACTTCAATACCGCGCCAGACATCGCCTTTGGCATCTTCAAAGTTCTTACCGGTCTCTTCGGCCAGAATTTCAGCGATTTCATCGTGGTGTTTCTTCAACAGATGTTGATAAGTCAGCATCATCCGTGCCCGCTTGGTTACCGGAACCTCTTTCCATGTTTCAAAGGCTTTTTTCGCCGAAGCAATGGCGCGATTGACCTCTTCTTCAGTCGCCATAGGCGCTTCACAAATCACTTCTTGGGTGGCCGGATCCGTTACCGGAATCCACTCTTTACATTGACTGGTGACTTGTTCACCATCAATAAACATGGAAACTTTGCGTGTCATAAATAATACCTTTACTTTTAGTGTGTGCGGATACGCTTCTCTATTGATAAATATGATTAAGCGCATGAACCGGCTGCCTGAAGAGTCATTAAGACTCAAGCCGTTAACATTCAGGTTGT
>QQUO01000118.1 GCA_008501575.1 Pseudomonadota bacterium | reverse complement strand
CTATGGTGCGCCAAAATTTAGGCATTAGCTTTATCCCGGAAATGGCCGTTAATTCCGGTCTGATTGGTGATGATATTGTGGTGAAAGCCATGGATAAAAAAGCCTATCGAGAAGTTGGCTTGGCTTGGCGCAAAGGCAGTATGCGTGCACCAGAGTTTAAACTTTTGGGTCAATGTGTGATTAAAACCTGTCAGGTCAAAGCAGATTTTATAATCCCTCAGGACGCGTTTTAATCCAGATCATGGATGCTTGTCGGGCTGTGGTCTTATTGCGACGCCATGAATAATATTGGTTATCAGCAAAAGTGCATATTTCGCTGTCGACAATACGCGCAACATCATATTGAGCGAGCTGGACCATCGCCAATGCTTTTAAATCTGCATAACAATGGTTGTTTACAATGTCAGTAAAAGCCTGTTCAGCCGCTGGCTGGGTTTGTAAATAGTATTCCTTAAACGCCTTGTCCACCTGATAATGCTTCTGGCAAATGGCCGGCCCAAACCACACCACCAGAGAATGCATAGAATTGATGTCATTCAATACCTGGGTCAAAATGCCGTGATATAGACTGCGCCAGCCACAATGAACGGCTGCCACAAAACTTGCCTTAGTGTCACTTATTAACACCGGCAAACAGTCGGCGGTCATAATCGTACAAATGATGTCTTGATGTTGGGTGAAGATGGCATCGGCAGATTGCCAAAAATGCTTTTTAGGCGGTTCGATTAACGCGACTCTGTCTGTTCCATGAACTTGTTGCATGAAAAAGGGCTGATGCGGTAACTGATAATGATGTTTTATGTGCTGTAAGGCTGCATCATTGTTGTTATTCGGTTGCACATCTAATTGACTGTGTTGTTTAGGCATTAAATTGCGGTGCGTTTGTAAAACATGGACGGATTTACAATCAGTTTGATGGAGTATGAAGGGATTTTGCATGGTTAAAAAAATAAGGCCGATTGATAATGCTAATGTGGGAGAGGGAGTAAAGCCACAACTATCTAAGGTTTGTTCAACCGGCCTGTTAGTTAATCACTAACGAACAAACCCATAATACCGAAAAAAGTGAACGAATGTTCATTTTTTGCGCTTTATTCCACAAACTCCACCTCAAAGTCATCATTTTCAGACTGTGGACTGTCTAAATCATGTAAATCATCCAATAACTGACATAAATCGTCAGGTATCGGCGTTGTGACTTGGATTTGTTTGTCACTAATGGGGTGGGTGAAGGCCAGTTTATGTGCATGCAATGCTTGTCTTGGGAATTGTCTAATAATGTCTTTTAATTCACTGTTGACTGAAGCGCCAACCCGGTTTTTATTGCCATATACCGAATCGCCGACCAAAGAATGTCCAAGATGGTTCATATGAACCCGAATTTGGTGGGTGCGACCGGTTTCAAGCTGGACACGGAGTACAGTAAAATGCTGAAAATGTTCAGTCGGCCAATAATGGCTTATGGCCGTTTTACCTTTTGACGTCACTGCCATTTTGGTGCGTTGTGATCGATGTCGGCCGAGAAAGGTTTCAATGCGTCCAGGTTTATTAATCACACCTTTAACAACACAAAAATAAGTGCGCTCAATCCGGTGATCTTTCAATAGCTTAATCAGCTTTAATTGGCATTCAGCTTCTTTGGCCACCACCATTAAACCTGAGGTATCTTTATCCAATCGGTGGACAATACCTGCTCTTGGCAGCATACGTTGGGCCTCACTGATGGCCAACAGGCCATTTAACAGGGTACCGTCCGGATTACCACTGCCGGGATGTACCACTAACCCGGCTGGTTTGTTAATAACCATCAAATGGCTGTCTTCATAGCGGATATCTAAAACCATGTTTTGCGGTTTGTCCGAGACGGCTTGTTCAATCTTTACATCAATGCTAATTAATTCAAATCCTTTTAAAATGTACTTATTTTTGGTACTATGGCCATCGATTTTTACGGCGTTTTGTTTAATCCACTGCTGAATCGTGTTACGCGAAAAGTCAGGGAACTGCGCTGATAAATATTGGTCTATGCGTGTACCAGCATCATGTGATTCAGCAGACAATGTTTTTTTTATGTGTTGTGTGATTTCATTCATACGCCTATTTTAATTGACCTCAGGATATAAACCCATGTTATATACCAATAAATTTAAAATCTATAAAATTATATTGATGCTGGTGCTCAGCTTAGGCTTGCTGCAGTCTTGCGGTAAAAAAAATGAAGTCAGGGAAGTTGAGGTTACCAAGGAAACCGCTTTGGAAATGTATTTAGAGGCAAAAAGGGCATTGGATGCCGGTGTTTGGACAGCTGCCGAGAATAAATACAAGGATTTAAGAGCCCATTATCCCTTTGGTCATTATACAGAGCAGGGTTATCTGGAATTGGCATTTGCCCAATATAAACTTTTTAAAATGGAACAAGCGATTTCTACGATTAACCGTTTTATTAAAAATTATCCGGCCCATAAAAACCTCGATTATGCATACTACTTAAAAGGCCTGGTTTATTTCAACAGTGATCGTGGCTTAATGCAGCGTATTAATCCCGATAATTCAGCAGATCGTAACCAGGAAAATATTCGCAATGCTTTTTCTGCGTTTAAAGATTTTGTGGAACGTTACCCGGCCAGTGATTACGCACCGGATGCACGACAACGCATGGTTTATTTGAAAAATCAGTTGGCGGCCTATGAAACTCAGGTTGCAGCCTACTATTTACGCCGGGGAGCACCCATTGCCACCATTAGCCGTTGCAAATTTGTGTTACAGGCGTATCAAGATACCCCCGCCGTGCCTGATGCTTTGGCTTTGATGGCCGCTGCCTATGAAAAATTGGATGAACAGGAATTGGCGACAGAAACAAAAAGTGTCTTGTCGGCCAATTACCCCAATCATGAATATTTAAGCACGGGTGAGGTCAATACTGATACCACGGTATTGCAATGGAGCGATATTTAGCCATTTTAGCCAGGCATTAATCAGGCCACCCAATGGACATTCTTTCTGCCACAATCTTGTTGTTCCTTATTATGG
>QQUO01000356.1 GCA_008501575.1 Pseudomonadota bacterium | reverse complement strand
AATTGGATGAACAGGAATTGGCGACAGAAACAAAAAGTGTCTTGTCGGCCAATTACCCCAATCATGAATATTTAAGCACGGGTGAGGTCAATACTGATACCACGGTATTGCAATGGAGCGATATTTGGCCATTTTAGCCAGGCATTAATCAGGCCACCCAATGGACATTCTTTCTGCCACAATCTTGTTGTTCCTTATTATGGATCCTTTGGGTAATGTGCCCATATTCTTAAGTTACCTTGAGCGTTGTGAGAACCGTTATCGAGTACTGGCTCGAGAATTGATTATGGCACTTGTGGTGCTGTTTTTGTTTTTGTTTCTGGGTGAACAAATGCTCAGATTTTTGCATCTTGAGCAAAGTTCGGTGTCTTTAGCCGGCGCCATTATTCTGTTTATTATTGCCTTACGCATGATTTTTCCGGTGACCCGGCAATATGGTGATGAAGAAGAGGAGGAAGAGCCTTTTTTAGTGCCCTTGGCCATTCCTTTGGTGGCGGGGCCTTCCATATTGGCCACCCTGATTTTAATGGCCAGTAAACACCCCAACGAACTCGGTACTTTATCAATTGCCTTGCTGGTGGCCTGGACATTGTCATCTATTATTTTATTTTCCGCCACCGCCATGCAAAAGTACTTGGGTAAAAATGGCATGATTGCCATCGAGCGATTGATGGGCATGCTGTTAATTGCAATTGCAGTGCAAATGTTCTTAGATGGCATCCGGGATTTCTTAAGTTCTGTTTAATTCGATACAATCGAATCACCATGACTTTTATACCAAATTCATTGGCTATTCATCATCCTGCCACTATAATAGTGGCCGCGCTGATTGCTTAGCAACAGCGACAACTACAACTACTTTACAAAAATTACTCAGGACTTGATCAATGCCACGACAGGTACCCAAAAATTATTTGCTCATCGGTGATGGCCGATTGGCTCGACACCTTGCTTATTATTTTGCAGCGAGCGGTTTGCTGTTCCAGCGTTGGAGCCGTCGCCACAATAGCAGCCATGAGCTTGCTGAATTGGCTAATCAATCTGACCATATATTGCTGTTAATTAGTGATGATGGAATCGAAGCCTTTATTCAAAATCACCCTCTACTTTTAGAAAAGTCCTTGATTCATTGCTCCGGTTCGCTCAACAGTGATTTCAGTCAGGGCTGCCATCCGTTAATGACTTTCGGCGACACTAACTACCCACAATCATTTTATCCGAGTATTCCGTTTATCTGTGATGAGGGGTTTGATTTTGAACAGACCTTTCCACAACTTGAAAATCCACATTACAGTCTGCCTAAATCAAAAAAAGCCGGTTATCATGCACTGGCTGTTATGGCCGGTAACTTTCCCCAATTTATCTGGAAAAGTGTGTTTGCCGCGATGACGCAAAATTTGCATATACCACATACTGTGCTTCACCCCTTAATACAGCAAAGTATGTTAAATAGTTTCACCTCGCCGGAGACTGCACCCACAGGACCGTTTGTACGCGGTGATCGGCAAACCATTCAACGACATAAACAGGCGTTACAATCCACAGATATGGCTGATCTATATAACGCCTTTGATATCTGGTTAAGCCAACAACAAGCAAAAGCCCACAAAGGAATTTTATGAATATCAATGAATTAAAAACCAAACAGGCCAATAAAGAAAAAATTGCCATGCTGACTTGCTATGATTTCAGCACCGCCAAAATCATGAATCAAACCGAGGTTGAGATGATCTTAGTGGGTGATTCTGCCGCCATGGTGATGCATGGTGAAGCCTCAACCATACCCATGGATACCGAGCGGATGCTTGATCATGTCAGGTCAGTTGTAAAAGGGGCTCCGGATAAGTTTATTGTCGCGGACATGCCTTTTTTAAGTTTTAGACAATCCATTGATTGCGCCATGAATACAGTTAAAGCATTTATGCAGGCAGGCGCGCATGCCATCAAATTAGAAGCGGTGGATGGTCATGAGGCACTGATTAAACACATTGTACAATCGGGTATTCCAGTGATGGGTCATGTGGGTCTTACGCCACAATTTATTAACCAATTTGGTGGCTTCAAAGTACAAGGGAAAGATCAGACCAGTTATGACAAGATAATGGCAGATACCCTAAAACTGCAACAGTTGGGTTGTTTTTCAGTGGTGTTAGAGTGTGTACCAGCAGAATTGGCTCAAAAAATAACGCTCGAAACCGATTTAATCACCATTGGTATTGGTGCCGGTAATGCCGTGGATGGACAGGTTTTGGTGGTGCATGATTTGTTGGGTTACCCGTCATCTTTCAGCCCAAAATTTGTACGCCGGTATTTACATGTTGAGCACTTGTTTAAACAGGCTTTTAATCAATATGTACAGGATGTAAAGCAGGGACAATTTCCCAACGATAAGGAAAGTTATTTATGAGGGTATTAAAAGATATTGCGTCATTGACCAGTTGGCGACGAAACCAAGATGAGATTGCATTTGTGCCCACCATGGGTGCTTTACATGCCGGGCATATGAGTTTGGTTAATAAAGCACAACAGGCCGTTGACACCACCTTGGTCAGTATTTTCGTTAACCCAACTCAATTTAATCAGGCGTCTGATTTGGACAGTTACCCTCATAATTTACAGGCTGATTTAGCACAGTTAGAAGAGGCCGGTGTTAATGCAGTTTATACACCTGATGAGGCCCAGATATACCCGGCGGGATATCGTTTTAAAATTATGGAAAATGATTTAAGTCAACAATTTTGCGGTGCCCATCGTCCGGGTCATTTTGAAGGGGTTATGACTGTGGTGATGAAGTTGTTGCAGCTGATAAAGCCCGATTATATGTTTATGGGTGAAAAAGATTATCAACAGTTGCTGCTTATCAAAGCCATGATTGATGAATTCTATTTAAGCACCCAATTGATTGCCTGTCCGACTGTTCGTGATAAAGACGGCTTGGCGCTCAGTTCACGCAACCAAAGATTATCCAATTGCGAACTCAATTTAGCACCGATGTTTTACCAAACATTAAGTGATGAGGATGACCTTGAGTCTAA
>QQUO01000357.1 GCA_008501575.1 Pseudomonadota bacterium | reverse complement strand
AAAAACCCATTTCACTGGCCAAATTATTACAGACCATTGAAACCACATTGGCACAACATCGGCAAACACAAAACAGCCAAGCACAAGCACCACGATGGCAAATCATAGACCCCATCGGTAACTCCAAAGCAGCCGTGGAACTGCGGGAAACGTTAAAGAAAATAGCCAAAACCCAACACAATGTGCTGTTGTATGGTGATGCCGGCACCGGTAAATCAACCACCGCTTTATTAATTCACCACCACCGCCATCACAATAAATCGGTCACTATGTTGGATAGTTTAAGTTTAGATGATGACAACATCGATGCGGCCCTGGCACAACATAAACCGAACAATGCAAGCAGTTGTGTGATTGCCAATGTTGATTGTTTAACCGAACTGTCACAACAAAAATTGTTAAGCCAATTAAAACAATGGCAAAAACCCCATCACCATTCAAGAACCCAGGTGCTGGCCACCAGCCAACAGGATTTAACTGCACTCATAAATCAAGGTGACTTTAGTCGCGATTTATACGACTGTTTGGCAGAATTTGTAATTTTCTTATCTCCACTGCAACAACGTTCTGAAGATGTCCCTGAGTTGCTTAACTTTTATGTTAATCATTTACCGGATATTGAACAAACACCTTACCGCAAACTATCCGTAGCGGCTCAAAATTACTTGCGTCACTATCATTGGCCGGGCAATTTACGAGAATTAAAAAACCTGGTTAGACAATTACAACTGGCCGGCGGCAAAACGGAAATCCAACAATCAGAAGTGGAATCATTTATTGAACAAAATAAGCAATCGCTCATCAGCAGTTCCCAGCAAACCCGCTATGATTTAGAATTACGTGAAGCGCGTGAAGAGTTTGAACGTGATTATTTACTCTATCACCTCCAAAAAGTGGATGGGAAAGTCGGTGATTTAGCCAAAATCTCCGGTATGGAACGAACCAACTTATATCGTAAATTGCGCACCTTAGACATTAACCCCAAGAACATCGGTTCATCATGAAAATCATCATCCTCGGTGCCGGTCAAGTCGGTTCCTCGATTGCCAAACATTTAGAAAAAGAAAACAACGACATTTCGGTGGTCGATATTGATATTAATTTATTGAATGAGCTGCAGCTGGACATGGATATCCGTACAGTTCATGGTCATGCTTCACACCCTTCCGTATTAATTCGGGCCGGGGCCGCTGATGCTGACATGGTGGTGGCCTTAACCAGTTCCGATGAAGTGAATATGGTGGCATGTCAGGTGTGCTATAGCTTATTTAACACCCCCACTAAAATCGCTCGCATCCGGGAAGCTGAATACGCCAATCACCCGGAAATGTTTGAGCACGAGCATGTGCCCATCGATTTTCACATTTCTCCTGAGCAATTAGTAACTAAGCATATTCATGGCCTGATTGAATATGAAGGTGCTTTGCAGGTGATGGAATTTGCCCAGGGGCGGGCGCAACTGGTGACCATTGAAGTGGTTAAAAATGGTCCTTTGGTTGACCAACAACTGCGAGAATTTCACCGCATCTTACCGGAAGGTGCCGATGCCAGGGTGGCGGCTTTGTTTCGCGAGGGCAAGGCCATCGAACCGGTTGGTGACACGGTCTTACGGTTGGGTGATTTGGTGTTTATTTTAGCGGCCAAAAAACACATCCGAAAAATCATGGAAACCTGGCACAAAACCAGCCGGCCAAATTATAAAATCATGATAGCCGGTGGCGGCCATGTCGGCTTTAACCTGGCCAAAGCCTTAGAACAAGAACATTCGGTTAAAGTCATTGAATATGGCAAGGAGCGCTCTGCACATATTGCCGAAGAATTAAACAAGGCCCTGGTTATACGTGGCGACTGTACCTCTGAAAGTATTTTACGCGAAGAGAACATTGCCGGAACCGATATTTTTTGCGCCCTAACCAATGATGACCATTCCAACTTATTCTCGGCCTTATTGGCCAAGAAATTGGGGGCCAAAAAAGTCATCACCTTAATCAATAAAAGTAATTACTCAGAATTGATTGAAAAAGACACCATTGATATTGTGATTTCACCACAACACATCACCATCGGTGGTATCTTAGCGCATGTCCGTGGCGACTTTACTGCACGGGTGCATTCATTACTCGATGGTGCCGCTGAAGCCTTAGAAATCAAGGTTGCCGGTGACAGTGCCACCTCCCATGTCATTGGCCATAAAATTAAAAACCTGATGCTGCCCGCCGGTTGTTCCATTGGTGGTATTATTCGTGATGGCGAGGTGTTAATGGCCCATCAACATGAAGTCATCAAAAATGCCGATCACCTTATTATTTTTGTCACCAACACGAAAAATGTAAATGATTTGAAAATCTTATTTGAAGTGGATGCCTCATACTTATAAATCATGAATGCTGCCATCGTACAAAAGATTATTGGCATACTGTTGCTGATGTGCAGCTTGATGATGTTGCCACCGGTTTTGGTCGGTGTTATTTATCAAGATGGTGACATTTGGCCTTTTTTAGAAGGTTTTGCAACTTTGGTGGTGATTGGCGGGGTACTGTTCTTCCCCAACCGCAAGCACACAGCCAACTTAAGTATCCGCAGTGGTTTTCTGGTGGCCGGTGCTTCTTGGATTATTGTCGGCTTGGCCGGTGCATTGCCCTTATATTTATCGGATGATCCGGTGTTGTCTTTAACCGATTCTGTGTTTGAATCGATATCCGGTTTAACCACCACCGGCGCCACCATTCTCACCGACATTAATCATTTACCACACGCCTTAAAATTTTATCGTCAACAATTACAATGGTTTGGTGGCATGGGGATTATTGTGTTGGCAGTGGCGGTGTTACCGATGTTGCGTATTGGTGGTATGCAGATATTTAAGGCCGAAATACCCGGCCCCATGAAAGACCAGAAGCTGACCCCCCGAATCACCGAAACTGCCAAGGCTTTGTGGTACATATATTTGGGTATAACCGTGATGTGTATCATCAGTTATTACCTGGCGGGCATGAATATGTTTGATGCCATCTGTCATGCCTTTAGCACCATTTCAATTGGGGGATTCTCTCCTTATGATGCTTCATTCGGCCATTTTAATAATGCCCTTTTGGAGATGCTGGCGGTGCTGTTTATGGCCATCGCCGGTATTAACTTTGCCTCTCATTTTGTGGCCTGGAAAAGCGCTTCCATTAAAACCTATATGGCCAATACGGAAGTGAAGGTGTTTTTGGGAATTTTAACGGTCGCGTCCTTATTAACGGCGGTGCAATTGTACATGACTGACACCACCAGCACTTTATTTGAATCATTGCGTCAGGGCACTTTTCAAGCCGTGTCCATCGGCACCACCACCGGCTACACCACCGAAAGTTTCTATTTGTGGCCGGCCGCCTTACCCATTATGCTTCTCATGTTTGCCAGTATTGGCGGCTGCGCCGGCTCCACCGCCGGTGGAATAAAAGTCATTCGTATAATCTTGTTATATAAAATGAGTATGCGCGAACTCTATCGGCTGATTCATCCCCACGGTAAATTTCTTATTAAGGTTAACGGTAAAACCGTTAATTATCGGGTGTTGGACTCAATTTCAGCCTTTTTTGTCCAGTTTTTGTTTTTATTAATTGTTTTCACCCTGGTTTTATCCATGTTTGGAGAAGACATTGTGACTTCATTATCAGCATCCTTATCAGCTTTAACCAATCTCGGCCCGGCACTGGCTGATGCCGGTCCGCATTATGCTGACATACACGATGGCGCCAAATGGGTGCTGTCTTTAGCCATGGTTTTTGGTCGCCTGGAATTGTTTACCCTGTTTATTTTGATGATTCCTGATTATTGGGAATACTGAGCCGCGTATTTTATAAAAGGATGGTGTTTTCAGACTAACTGTCCGACCGCAGGAACACCACACCATAGACTTGCTGAACCCCTGCTTTTTTCAAGACAGCCGCCGCTGCCGATAGCGTCTGACCGGTGGTCAAAACGTCATCCACTAAAATAACCACCGGAGGTAAATCCCGGTCAACCACAGCAAAGGCATTGCGCACATTTGCTTGACGTTTTTTTTCCGGTAAGGTGGCTTGCATGGCAGTGTCTTTTCGACGAATAATGACATCAGATAAGGCTTGTCGGCCACTGAATTGGGCCAACAACCGTGCAATCTCATGGGCCTGGTTATAACCCCTTTTTAACAGTCGTTTGCGGTGTAACGGTATCGCCACCAAGGGCCAGTCAAGGGGTACATCAGCGAGACATGGCGTCATTAATTCTGCCATGGCTCGGGCCCAATGTAAGTGCCCCGAAAATTTCAGTGCCAGCACCCAGTTACTGCCCGGTGATTGATAAACGCCGGCACAGAATATCTGATCAAACACAGGCAATCTCTTTCGACAGTCGGCACACAAACGGCTGTTATTGCAATCACTTAACTTCGGCAGAGGTTTGGCACAACAGCGACAACCCGCTTGGGGCGCTTTAATCAGTGTTTGACAGCCTGTACATAACAGTTTTTTGGCAGAACATTGACAGATAACACAGCGATTCATGACACCCAGTGGTCAATGCAATGTGGCATTAATCATCGACCAATTCAGCAGCGGCCGCCAAGTCAACACTAACCAGCCGCGACACACCTGACTCGCGCATGGTGACACCCAGTAATTGATCGGCAATTTCCATGGTCACTTTGTTATGGGTGACAAACAGAAACTGGACTTTTTCTGACATGTCTTTAACCATGGCTGAAAAACGGCTGACATTGGCGTCATCCAAGGGGGCATCAACTTCATCCAGGAGACAAAATGGCGCCGGATTGAGGTTAAATATGGCAAACACCAATGACACGGCGGTCAAGGCCTTTTCACCACCTGACAGTAGCTGAATACTGGACACCCGTTTACCCGGAGGCCGGGCCATAATGGTTACTCCGGTGGTGAGCAAGTCATGACCGGTTAACTCTAAATAGGCATGGCCACCACCAAATAATCGTGGGAACAGTTGTTTGATGTGGCTGTTAACCGCTTCAAAAGTTTCTTTGAATAAGGTTCGAGTGTCTTTATCAATTCGTGCAATGGCTTGCTCTAAGGTGTCTAAGGCTTGTCGTAAATCTTCATCTTGATCATCCAAATATTGTTTCCGCTTGGATTCTTCTTCATATTCTTCGATGGCGGCCAGATTAACCGGCTCTAAACGAATAATATTTCGGTGTAATTGCTCCATTTGGGTTTCCTTTTGTTCAACCAAATGGCTTAAATCCTGATCCAACTCTGCCACTTCTGCCAGTACCGATTTTGGTTCATATCCCAGGTCTGTTAATTGCTCAGCAAAACCATCGGCTTTCAATCGCTGTGACTGACTTTGTAATTTGGCATTTTCCAAAGCTGTGCGGGCGTTGTCTATTTGTTGCTGATGGGATGATCGTGTCTGTTCCATTTCATTAAGTTCAGATTGTAAAGCCATCACAATCTGCGCTTGGTCATTTTTTTGCTGTTCGACTTGAATGCGTTTTTGAATCAATTCATCCAGTGATTTTTGTTGTTCTTGCGCCGGATTTTGCTGATTTAACTGGCTCAGTAATTGATCCTTGCGATGTTGTAGTTGTTTTATCGACTGCTCTGCTCTGTGAACATTTTGGGTTAAGCTTTGAATTTTATTTGTCGCCGCAGAATGCCTCAGTCGCGATTGATAAAATTGCTCAGATATGTCATTTTGTCGTGCTTTGGCTTGCTCAAATTCGGAATTTAATTGTGCTTGTTGTTCAACCAGGACTGTTTTATCCGCCTGCTGCTGTTTCATCATTTTCAGCGCCTGTTCTAACCGGCCTCGTGATTCAGACAAGGCCTGTTCATCTTCTGCAATTTGTGCTTTGAGCGATTGAACTTCTTGGGTTTTTTGTTCGGTTTGTTGTTGTTCCCGCTCTATAAGATGCTGTTTTTGCTTAATTTGGCTGTCTAACTCAGAAAGCTTGCGGTGCGCCATATTCAGATCTAACTGCAACTGTTCGCTTTGTTGGTTTTGCTGTTGTCTGTTTTGTAACAGCTGTTGTAGTTTGCTTTCTTGTTCAGCAATTATATCTTGGCTTGATTGAATTTCTTCATTCAATTGTTCGATGTGTTTTTTTCTGAGCAAGAAATTTTCTTGACTGCTACCTCGATAAATCGTGAGCCAATCACCACCAAACCAATCACCTTTTTTCGTAATAACCGATTCACCTTCGGCCAGCTGTTGTCTGATGGTGTTTAATTGTTGGTCATTGTCACAGGTGTAAACGGAGTTGAGCCACTCAATGACCACATTCGGCCCCTGAACCTGTTGTGCTAAGCGACCACTGCGGGCTTGTATTTTTGGCTCTTGGGCATGCACAGCAGTGATCGAACCAAATTGCCATTCATTTAATAATTCAGTTAAATCAGAATGGGTGCTAACCAAGGCCTGCAAACGTTCTCTTAAAACAGTTTCTACCGCAACCTCCCAACCACTCGCTACTTTTAAGACATCAGCCAAACGACCTGAAATACTTGTTTTGTTTTGCGTCAGCCATTGATTTAATTCGTCATTATCTTCTGATAAAGCGGCATTTTGCAGGGCTTCCAGAGAGCCTTTTTGACCTTTTGTTTGGTGTAATTCAGTTTTATGGTTATCGATGGTTTGACGCATTTGGGCCACCTGCTGTTCAGTGCTTTGTTTTTGGCCCTTTAACTGCTCTAACTGATCGTTATATCGATTTAATGTTTGCTGCTGTTTTTCATGGTTTTTTTGAAATTCAAGCAGTTGTGATTGCCAGGCACTGATGTCGTCTGATGCATCAATCTGATGGCGGCTATTCAGCCGCTCTATCTGGCGAACGAGGCCGGCTTCCAAAGACGCTATTTTAGTTTTCTCAACATCCGCCAGGCGCTGTTGCCCATTTATCTCTTGCAGTAAGCCATCCCACTGACGACGCCACTGTTGTTGAGCACGCTCGTAATCCTCGCTGGTTTCTTTCGCGGCCTGCAGTTGGGCTTCTAAAGTTTCTAATTTGGGTTGTTCAGCCTGTAACAGCTGTTGTTCTTGTTGCAAGGCACCCTGATCATCTTGTAGCTGGCTTTGTTGCTGTTTGATGTCGTGCTCAGTGGTCGCCAAATCTTGCTTATTTTTCTCCGATAAGTTTTTCGCGTGACTAATGGCCTGTTCAATTTTACCTATTTCACCATTAATTTGATAAAGCCGCTGTTGCAGTTGATTTTGTTGGTCTGAATTTTGCTGATAACTGTCTCGCTTCAGGGTGATGTTTTTTTCACTGTCTGTTAAACCACTTTTTGTTTTTTCAAATTCAGTTTGTAATCGTTTAATTTCAATTTCACTGAGCTCGGCCTGACGGTGCCATTGTTGCCACCTTAAGGCCAATATTTCAGCTTTGAGTTGCTTGGATTGTTGTTTTAAACCGGTGTATTTCTCGGCATTTTTGGCCTGCCGCTTTAAATGTTGGATATGTTTGCCCACTTCCGTACGCAGATCATCCAAACGTTCCAAATTTTCTCGGGTACGCAGAATTCGCCGCTCAGTCTCTCGCCGGCGTTCACGGTATTTTGAAACCCCGGCCGCTTCTTCAATGTAGCCACGCAAATCTTCAGGTTTTGATTCCACGATATTGGAAATCATACCCTGTTCAATAATGGAATAACTACGCGGCCCCAGACCGGTGCCTAAGAATAAATCGACAATGTCCTTTTTACGGCATTTACTGCCGTTAAGATAATAATTGGACTGGGCCTCACGGTTTACCTGGCGTTTCACGGAAATTTCGTTATAACCACCATACTCACCTTGGATTTGGCCATCACTGTTATCAAAAATCAGTTCAACAGTGGCCATGCCCACCGGTTTACGGGTGGCCGAACCTGAGAAAATTACATCAGTCATGGCACTGCCGCGTAACATTTTGGCCGAGGTTTCACCCATCACCCAGCGCACCGCATCAATGATGTTGGATTTACCACATCCATTGGGTCCGACCACGCCGGTTAAGTTGCTGGGCAACAGCACTTCGGTGCTGTCAACAAATGATTTGAAGCCAGCTAATTTTATTTTTGAAAGTCGCATTAATGGTTTGTTTTTCCTTGCTTTCTTATTTACTTTTCGGTATGGTCAGCGCCCCTTATTGTATAACTGTTTATCATGACCACCCAACCTTCAGATCGATTAGAAACCTTCCCGAATCCTAATCCAAATCGGGATTATAGCATCATTATGGACATCCCTGAATTCACCTGTTTATGTCCCAAGACCGGTCAACCGGATTTTGCCACATTGAAAATTGAGTACATTCCGGATGTCTTATGCATTGAGCTTAAATCATTGAAATTATACATGTGGACTTTTCGTGATCGCGGCGCCTTTCACGAAGCAGTTACCAATGAAATACTGGATCATTTAGTCAATGCCGTTAATCCCCGTTGGATGAAAGTGACCATGAAATTCAATGTTCGTGGCGGTATTTATACAGATGTGGTGATTGAACACAAAAAATAAATAAAAGGGCTGTTATGGCCCTTTTTATTACATCTGTGATTGCAAATAGTTTTGTTCACCCACTTGTTCGATCAGGCTAATCTGTGTTTCCAGCCAGTCCACATGGCCCTCTTCTGAATCCAGAATTTCCTGGAACAAATCACGACTGACGTAATCTCGCACCGACTCACAGTATGCCACGCCATCACGCAGGTCGGGAATGGCATCCATCTCCATGGCCAAATCACAGCGCAACATTTCTTCCACTGTTTCACCAATCCGTAATTTACCCAGGTCTTGTAAGTTAGGTAATCCTTCCAAAAATAAAATACGCTCCATTAGAATATCCGCATGCTTCATTTCATCGATGGACTCTTCCCGCTCTTTAGCCGCTAATTTCTCAAACCCCATGTCCTCAAGGATTTTGGCGTGCATAAAATATTGATTAATGGCGGTTAACTCGTTATAGAGGGCTTTGTTAAGAAGTTGAATGACTTTTTTATCACCTTTCATGAATACAATCTCCATAAATTACACAATAGGTAATAATAACATTATTGCCCAAAAGATGGGGCTAAATGTGCGATTGAATTAGGCGAAATAGGGTTTGCTGGGTGTTAATATTTGTAGAAAATCAGTGTTTTGACTGGCGTGCTGCTGCAAGATATCTTCAGCCATTTCCAAACAACTGCCACAGCCGGTGGTGGCACCTGTTTCGCTGGCCAATTTGGAAATACTGTTGACCCCGGAACGGGCCGCTTTTTGAATGTCTTTTTCGGTGATACCGTGACAGATACAAACGTACATAATAATACAATTTCTAAAGCAACGGCCATTATAAACAGCAATGATAATGATTGTCAATAGCAAATCTAAATCGTTCTCATTATCTCAGTTTTGATGAGCTGACCCAACTGGCGCTAATCAAATATTTCTTCACCGGCATTAGGATCATTATATACATCCTCATCAAATTTACCGATGGATTTTGCCACAATACAGGTCACGGTGGCATCACCGGTGACGTTAACTGCTGTGCGGGTCATGTCCAACAACCGATCAACTCCCAAAATAATTCCGATACCTTCAATCGGCAAACCCACTTGTAGCAAAACCCCTTGCAACATGACCAGGCCGGCACTCGGAACCCCGGCAGTGCCAACGGAAGCCATGGTGGCCATAATGACCACTGTCACCAACTGTCCACCAGTGAGGTCTAAACCATAGGCATTGGCAATAAACACGGTGGCCACGCCTTGCATAATTGAAGTGCCATCCATGTTGATGGTGGCCCCAAAAGGGACCGAAAAAGAAGCCACAGAATTTTCAACACCGAGCCGTTCAGTAACCGTTTTATAAGTCACCGGAATGGTGGCATTGGAACTGGATGTACCAAAAGCAAACGACAGTGTACTGCGCATTTTACTGAAAAATATCCAGGGACTTAAACCTGCCAATAATTTTAACAGGCTGGGATAGACCACCAGAGCATGTACCAGTAATACAATCAATACAGTGAAAAAGTATCCCGCCAATGACAGCACTGCATCAAAACCGAGTTCAGCGAACACTTTGGCTAAAATGGCCAACACCGCAATCGGCGCAAATTCCATAATCACCATCACCAATTTCATGATGACTTCATTAAAGTCTTTAAAGAAACTGATAACTTTTTGTCCGGCGTCACCGGCTTTACCGGCACTATAACCCAATAATATGGCAAAAATAATGATGGCCAACATGTTGCCATCCGCCATGGCCTGCACCGGATTGTCCAATATACTTAAAATCACTTCGGTAAAGCTGCGACCTTCTGCCGCGACATAATTAACATCGGTGGGAATTTCAGCACCACCTCCCACGCCGAATGTGATGGCAATGGTTAAAGCAATGGTAATGGCGGTGGCCGTGGTAAACAGATAAAAAGCCAAAGTCCGACCACCTAAAGCCCCTAACATGGCCGGTTCTCGCAAGGCTGTGGTGCCACAAAATAATGACACAAAAACCAAAGGCACCACCATCATTTTTAATGACAGAACAAACAACTGGCCAATGATATAAAATAATCCATTGATAACATAAACATCAATAAAACTGACGGCATTGAGTTTACTGAGGTTAAGAACGATGCCGATAATGGCACCGATAATCATATAAATAATTATTTTTTTGGTTAAATTCATATCTTATTGTTGTCGTTTATTTAGTGTGGATTATGCCAGTGATTAGGGTCTGCTTGTCGCCAATCTGCATCCCACAAATCCGGGCGGGTTTTATCGTTCAACAAAATACCGGCTTTGAGTGTGGGGTATAATTCTTCATAATTTCTGACCAATGAACCTTGCACCCTTTGAATAATATGATGTGGTTTTAACTCATCAAATGAACTTAAGCCCGCCGCCGCCAGTAAATCAATCATATTTTCCAACATTTTACAGTGATATCGGGCCACCCGTTCGGCTTTATTTTCAACCACCAAACCCTTGTTACGGGCCGGGTCTTGAGTGGTAATACCAGTAGGACAGAAACCGGTGTCACACACCCGTGCTTGAATACAACCCAAAGCGAACATCATACCACGGGCCGAATTAACACAATCTGCCCCCAAAGCCAAAGCCTTTATCATATGGAAAGCAGATATAATTTTACCCGCCACAATAATCTTCAGATGAGGCCTTAAACCAGCACCAATTAAGGCATTGTTGACGTATACCAAAGCGTCCCTTAACGGTGTCCCTACCGAGTTGGTGAGCTCGATCGGCGCCGCTCCAGTACCCCCTTCACTGCCATCAATGGTGATGAAATCCGGCAAAATTTGGGTTTCAATCATGGCTTTGCATAAGGCCAGGAACTCATATTTTTTACCTAAACACAGTTTAAAACCTACCGGCTTGCCACCGGATAAGTCACGCACTTTGGCCACAAACTGTAATAACTCCACCGGTGTACTAAAGGCACTGTGGCTGGCCGGTGATTCCACTGTTTTATAGGGTTCAACATGACGAATGGCGGCAATTTCCGGCGTTACCTTGGTGGCCGGTAAGACCCCGCCATGACCAGGTTTGGCACCTTGAGAAATCTTTATCTCAATCATTTTGACCTGATCACTGGTGGCTTTTTCGGCAAATAACTCATCATCGAAGTTACCATTGATGTCGCGACAACCAAAATAGCCCGAACCAAATTGCATGGTTAAATCACCCCCGTGTTTCATGTGATAAGGGCTGATACCGCCTTCCCCGGTATTGTGTGCAAAACCACCCCGTTTGGCCCCTAAATTAAGCGCTTCAATGGCATTGTGTCCCAATGAACCATAACTCATGGCTGAAATATTCAACAATGAGGCTTGATACGGCTGCTACAATCCTTGCCACCAATGGTTACCCGTGGGTGGTAATATTTAATTTTTGCCGGTGACACGGAATGATTAATCCATTCGTATCCTTCGTCATTAACATCTAAAATGGTACCAAAC
>QQUO01000176.1 GCA_008501575.1 Pseudomonadota bacterium | reverse complement strand
CCCGATAAGGACAATAAACCATTAAGCTTAATAATTGAATGAAAAATAAAGGCGCGCATATCGGCCATTATAAAAGATAATGCCGAACATCTGTGGGGTGACTCAATACAATGGGATTTAAATTTATTTGAAGCAAAAAAAACCGCCGTCACCGAAGTGACAGCGGTCAACGTACGAAAGCCCCAAACACAAGGCCTTCTTCCATTACCCCGAGAGTGGTCATCCATTTCCCGGTTATGACTCCCTCTTCATAACCTTGAGATCCTCCGTGGATCTTCCTTTAACGCTTCACTGCGTTCAACCATCCTTTGTTGTTGTCCATGGGTGCCATTATGGGAGTGGAAAAAATAAAAATCTGTCCATAAATTCTTATTTACATGTCAATAATTACCTACAAGTATCTTTCGTACCTAAAGTTTTAACAAATAAAATCTGTCACCAGTCATTCTCGGGCTTGTATTTAGCCCTTACTGTTGGTAATTCGAAACTCTCTGGCAATTGCAGCAATCTGCCCTGGTCATATAAATAGGTGTTATATAAGTAAGTGATTCAGGAAAGCAAAAACTCTCACTTAATAAAGAAATTTTTAAAATTGTATGAATTGGCTCAGTCATTCTTGGGTTGCCCTTGTCAGGTCACCGTTGCCACATGGCTTAGCTGGATTGGCACTCAAAGGGTAGTTGGCTTTAGCCAGGCAATTAAACGGTCGATTTTAAAATTCGTTGACTAAACTCAACGAACTTTAGGCCCTATAGCCACGTTAATATTTTATATAGGTTACAGTAACTTAGCCATGTAAAGCACTTGAGAACGTGCCCATTTCAGCTTGCCCCTGCCCGGTCACGTAACAGGGTGCCCGCAAGGGCCGTGGCCACAGGTTAATATGATTATTGAGTAAAGTAATTAAGACAGAGACGCCCTAGTGACACAAGTTGGGCGCCTCTGCAAAGAACGTTTACTTAACCTGAAAGGTCAATTGATGATCCGCCAGATCCACCTGAATGGTCTGTCCGGGATTGATTTCACCGGCCAGTAATTTCTGCGCCAAGGGGTTTTCCAGTTCATCTTGAATGGCGCGTTTAAGTGGTCTGGCGCCATACACCGGATCAAAGCCCACCCGACCCAGAAAGTCCAGGGCATCATCACTGACTTTTAGAACGATGTCTTTGACCGCCAGACGCTGTTTAACCCGATCCACCTGAATGGCGGCAATTTTTCGGATTTGTTCTTGTTTCAGGGGATGGAACACCACAATGTCATCAACCCGGTTAATAAATTCCGGTCTAAAATGGTGACCGACAATCTCCATGACCGAAGATTTAATGTCTTCATAATCGTCATTGATTTTCTGCTGAATCACATCAGAACCCAGGTTCGAAGTCATGATAATTATGGTGTTCTTAAAATCCACGGTACGACCCTGGCCATCGGTTAAACGACCATCATCTAACACCTGTAACAGAATATTAAAGACATCAGGGTGCGCTTTTTCCACCTCATCAAGAAGAATCAAGGAATAAGGTTTGCGACGCACCGCTTCGGTCAGATAGCCACCCTGATCGTATCCCACATAACCCGGCGGCGCACCGATTAAACGGGCCACCGAATGTTTTTCCATAAACTCCGACATATCCAGACGAATAATGGCGTCCTCGGTGTCAAACATAAATTCAGCCAGGGCTTTGGTCAATTCAGTTTTACCAACACCGGTGGGGCCTAAGAACATAAAAGAACCGGTGGGACGCTTGGGATCGGACAAGCCGGCACGGGAACGGCGAATGGCATCAGAAACGGCATTCACGGCTTCGTCTTGACCAATCAATCGCTGATGGATGGCATCTTCCATTTGCAGTAGCTTTTGTTTTTCACCGGCCATCATTTTATTCACCGGAATGCCGGTCCACATGGACACAATTTCAGCAATTTCATTTTCAGTGACTTTATTGCGCAGTAATTTAAACTGACTCATATCAACATCAGTGGCCTGGGCAATTTGTTTTTCCAGGTTCGGCATGGTGCCGTATTGCAATTCGGACATTTTTGCCAAATCACCGGCCCGTTTGGCCGCTTCAAACTCTGCCTTAGCCTGCTCTAAAGATTCTTTTAAATGGGTGGTGCCTTGTACAGCGGCTTTTTCTGCTTTCCAAATTTCATCTAAATCGGAATACTCACGCTCCATAACGGCAATATTTTCATCCAGTTCTTTCAGGTGTTTTTTCGAGCCTTTGTCTTTTTCCCGCAACAAAGTTTCGCGTTCCATTTTCATTTGGATTAAGCGCCGCTCAACACGATCCATCTTATCGGGCTTGGAATCAATTTCCATGCGAATACGGCTGGCCGCTTCATCCATTAAATCAATGGCTTTATCGGGTAAATTTCGATCGGTGATATAGCGGTGTGACAAAGTGGCGGCGGCAATAATGGCCGGATCGGTAATTTCCACCGCGTGATGCACTTCATAGCGCTCGTTCAAACCGCGTAAAATGGCAATGGTGTCTTCCACGCTGGGCTCATCGACAAAAACTTTTTGGAAACGACGCTCCAAGGCCTTGTCTTTTTCAATGTATTCTCGGTATTCATCCAAAGTGGTGGCACCGATACAGTGTAATTCACCACGGGCCAAAGCCGGTTTCAGCATATTACCGGCATCCATGGCGCCTTCAGCGGCACCGGCACCGACCATGGTGTGCAGTTCGTCGATAAATAAAATCACCTGGCCTTCTTGCTTACTCAAATCATTGAGCAGCGCTTTAAGGCGTTCTTCAAATTCACCGCGGTACTTAGCACCGGCAATTAACGCCCCTAAATCCAGGGATAATAAGCGCTTGCCTTTGACACCTTCAGGCACTTCATTGTTGACAATGCGCTGTGCCAAACCCTCGACAATGGCGGTTTTACCGACACCGGGCTCACCGATAATGACCGGGTTATTCTTGGTGCGGCGTTGCAATATCTGGATGGTGCGACGAATTTCTGCATCTCGCCCAATAATCGGGTCGATTTTTGCGGCTTCGGCACGGGCGGGTAAATCAATGGTGTATTTTTCCAGGGCCTGTCGACTTTCTTCCGCCCTT
>QQUO01000320.1 GCA_008501575.1 Pseudomonadota bacterium | reverse complement strand
GCTATTGCTTCGACATGTATAGTTGTTGGTGCGGGTTTTCTTGGGCTTATCTCAGATGAGTTTATAAGGCTGCCAGTAATTGTCGAAGTGGTGGTCTTTGGAGCATCTGTATTGGCTGTATTTGTACTTTCATTTATATTCTTCTTTGATAGGTATTTAATAAAATACAGACCTCCAGCATTTTACAAAAAGGGTGAATTTAATGATGAAGCCGACCAATAGAAAAATGGGGATATTAAAAAATTACATTTTAATAAGAATGATCATATTTTTAGTTATATGTGGCCATGTAAAATCAAATGAAATACAACCACAAACAATCAATTGGAATAAAAATCAAACCAAAAATGCATGCAGTGTCGATAAGGGTAATAAAAATATAAAATTAAAATGCAAAAGCACAGTATTTGAAAATATATCAATTTCAAACAACGGGGGAACACAAGACTGTTCACAGATAGATATATGGGAGCCACCATTGCTTACGCCCCAAACATACAAATATGATGATCCTTATGCGGGCGGCAATCAGGTTGCCACTCCCAACACAAATGGCTTTGGTGCTGCATTCTTGCATCGAGACAATACAACTAAGCAGATTATTACGCGGATTAATCCCGAACAAAACTATATCAGTATTTCCAACTTATACAGCCCAAACACAAATTTCAGCATAAAGTTTTCGTTTACCAGTTCGCCGGGATATGGTGAGCAAGGGCCAACTACGTTTTCATTTAGTGAGTGTCAAGGCAACTTCAATCCAAACACTGCTCAGTGTGTTGGGGAAATCTTCGGAAACAATGTGCTAATTACAAACAACCCAAAGCACCCTCCGGGGCTTGGAGACAGTCCAAACTTTTGTTTATTGAAAAAAAACAAAACATACTTCGTCAATTTTGTATTTGCTCAACCTTACGATGGAACAAGTATTAACGGTAATGTAGACGGATATGACGAAGAATGTTTGTCAGCATACAATAATATGTGTGCGCTATTTTTTGGTGAAAAAGCGTTTCAATGGTAGATGAGGTTAAAACAACAAAAGACATGTGCAATCACTAACAGTCTGGTGTTGGATCTTTCAGCTGAATTAATGCTATCTGTAGTTCGTGGCCATCCGGAACCTGGTTAACCGCTGTGCTATCACCAAGTTATCAAACCTCACGCAGCTGCACATCACAATCACCACAAATAACATTTAGCTTGGGTTTGCCCCAAAGATTAATACCACAGCCAGAACAATTATATTTCTGTTTTGATTGTGTTGTTTGAGCACTTGGAATATGAATGTCATCAACTGTTAAAGGTTGATTTAAGACAAGTTCAATTTCATCAATTACATCATCTTCTAATTCGTCAACTTCAACCTGTTCAGGTGTATCTGGTATAGTGAATGTTCTTGGAACATGACGATCATAGTAAGGCAACAAAACACCGGTGGCCACAAGCGATTTACATTGAGATTCAAACAAACCACCATTTTCAGGATAGTCATTCATTTTTTGACCAACCTCTTTGCCACCTGGTCTGCCGGTTGTAGATGGCACCAAGCCCACTGACAGCATTTTATCGGCCCATTCGCGGTTGTGATAACTACGCCGTGATGGTGTGCCGAATTCATGCTGCCACAAGTGACACATTTCATGCACCAGTGTTTGAAATATCTCAATCATAGGATGCTGAACAAAAAATTGAGGGTTCACCGCAATCTCATGAAGCTCTACTCCATCTTTGCTACCCCACCGTCCACTTGAAAAATAACCCATAGTGTTTGCCTGTCTTTGTAAGGTCAAAATCACTTGTGGAAGCTCACTATTAAAAAGGGTTTTATTAAAGTGGTCATAAGCAGTCATAAAAAAAGTATAAAGCTTTGTCGATGGATTAATCTTGTTCATAACTGTATCGTACTATACAAATTAAAGGGTTTTAAAAAATCACTCATTATCCTGCAAAAAATCAGCAATGGCTTGTTCTGCCGACTGCCTGTTTTTAACCAGGCACATCAAGCGTTCAAGTGCAACTGAAAGCCGATTGTTTTCATCAACTAACTTATCAATCTGTTTTTTCATGACTGGCACGTCTTTGGCCGCCCTAAACAGCGCTTTAGTGGCATGGCCTACCTGGTAGTATTCCATTAATTCTGACACGTCATTAGACTGTTCAGAATCAGCCCTTAAAGTATACGTGTTGGACATTAATTACCTCTCACGGGACCAAGCCCTTTTTCGTAACGTTCTTTGCCTATTTTGACAAGTCTATCCAGCGTTTTGCCGGACATATCAGTGCCAGAAAAACAACCGATTGCATCAAAAGTAAGATGGCCATTCAAAGCCACTTCATTGATCATCGTTTTTAGCAGTTTCTTTCTCTTTTTTACTCCGAACATTTTCATCACTCCTGTTGTTAATCTCTATAACAGTTTCATCGCTATCATCATCAAGCGTTAAAACAGTCTCTTTGATTTCTTTGCTGTATTTAATCTTATTCATATTATTTTTAAAAAAATTGAATTACCTTACATTATAACAAGTCTACATTGTATAAACTATAAAAAAATCATTTAATGCTATCACTAAGAAGCGACCGGTGGCCACCGCAGCTGATGTGGTGCTATCATAGAGCCGAGGCCTGGAGGTTCTGCCGGCTTAAATCTGCTATCTACAATAAATGTTTAGCTTAAAACATATCCAGCTGGGTGCCAGTTTCATCTATATAGTCAGAAACCACACCGCCAACATCAATAATTAAATAATCTTTATCATTCCAAACAGAACGCCACACACCGTCTGCATCAGGCGCGTAACCGTTCAACCAACTTGTGTCACCTCTCTTGTCCAAATCCTTTAATGTAAAATGATAATGAGGTTTAGACGGACTATCATCGCCGTTGAGTGATGCAGTATATGATGGACAAGTACATACCTCAGAAATACGCTGAACAAGGTAAGAACCAGTATCATAACTTGTTTTAATAATAGCCCCTACTCTCATACCACCAAAATCGCTACACTTAATACTCATACTCATTCCTCGCTATTGTTTAAAAAATCTTTTCATTAAAAATCCGGTTTAAGG
>QQUO01000087.1 GCA_008501575.1 Pseudomonadota bacterium | reverse complement strand
GAACAAGCCCTTGGCAATGACTTTGACTTGCGTGATTTTCATGACACGGTCCTCTCCGGCGGTGCCGTGCCTTTACAGGCTTTAGAACAGATGATTGACCGTTATATTGCCGAACACAGCAGAGAGTCATAAGACCCTCACTTGCCCAGCAGCGTATTTCCAGATTAAATACTAAAGCTAATTTTATCGCATGATATATTCTCAAGGATTTTTTTGTAACTATATGCTTGCTGGGCTTGCCGTCGCAGGACGGCATCCAGTGTCTTTATGAGCGGTGTTGATGGATGTGTTACTAAGCCTGTCCCGGTAGGGCGGTGTCATGCTTCGTATTAACACATAATCTCTGTGGCCTCTGTGCCTCTGTGGTTCTCTTTTTTTATTAACCACAAGGGACTCTCAAAGGATTTAACAAAGAGCACATAGTGGTAAAACCAGATTATCGTCACCCTCGGACGCAGATCCGAGGGTCTCAGCACAATTTAGACTTGGTCAGTTAACGCACATCAGACTCACTCATGTCACTCTTTCACCCCAACGGCTTTTAAAATTTTTGCCAAGGGGCAAAAGCCGGTAAAGCTCGACTGAAATAAGTTAAAACCAACAAAGGCGGCAATCCACAACCAGGTGGGTTTTAATAGATTGACGTCACCGGCAATATGCGCCAGCAGTAAACTGACTAAAATAAATATTCCGGCAAAGCGGTGAATCCAACGATTAATGTTCATAACAAATCTCACATAAGTAATGCATCATATTATAGTTAAGTTTTTATTTATATGCAATCTATTTAAAATATGATTTCCAGCCAAGCCTGTTACAATACCGCTTTATTTATTGAATTCATAAAATGAGCTTAATCAAAAATCGTTTTCGTGGTTTTTTACCGGTGGTGGTGGATGTCGAGACCGGTGGCTTCAATAACCAAACAGATGCCCTGTTGGAAATTGCCGCAGTGATTTTGGACATGGATGAAGACGGGCTGATTATGCCGGTAGACCGTGTTAATGCCTATGTAGAACCTTTTGAAGGTTCTCATATTGACCCCAAGTCTTTAGAAATTACCGGCATCGATTTAAACCACCCTTTGCGCCAGGCACTGGATGAAAAAGCGGCGCTGGGAAAAATATTCTCGCCGGTTCGCAAACAACTTAAAAAAACCGGTTGCACCCGTGCTGTGCTGGTCGGCCATAATGCCCATTTTGATTTGGGTTTTGTTCATGCCGCGGCTGAACGCGCCGGTATAAAACGCAATCCCTTTCACCCGTTTAGCTGCTTTGATACCGTCACCTTAGGCGCGCTGGCCTACGGCCAGACCGTATTAGCCCGGGCGGTACAAGCCGCCGGTATTGAGTGGGACAGCGACCAGGCCCATTCTGCCCTCTATGACACCGAAAAAACTGCTGAACTATTCTGTAAAATCATTAACGGCTCACACCAAAGTGGTTTATATAAAGCCACCTAGAAACTCATAGTCTGATTAACTCAGAACATTAAACCTCATATAGGTTAAATTTATTCAATATACTTTCAGGGTTTTTCTTGCTTGCTTAATTTTTTTAATATCTCTGCCTGAATGGTGGTCATTTGTTGCTGAGATTGTGCAATCGAGCGCAATGATGTGACCACACTGTATAAAGACCACAACAACAGAAAGAAAAAACCCAAATAAACAAGTGTTGTTAAAAAAAATACAACAGGTTCTGATAATGACATAATTGAACTCCTGACTTATTCTTTACTCATTGAACTAATAAAGGCGTTGGCTTCATTGATTGAGCGTTCCATTTCTGCCACCAATCCGGCAACATCGGTTTTGATGCTGATGTATTCTTGTTGTAATGCTGAAATCGCTCTGGCATTGAGGTTATGTTTTAAATACAAAACCTGATCCTGAAATACCGCCAGTACCGGTGGAATTTTGGCTTGTGCACGGCGCATGGCACGAATTAATTTTTGGTATTCCCGGCGGGTATCACGCAGTTGCTGGGCACTGTCGCGTCGCATTGTGGCATTACTGTAATCATCAAGCTCTTCTTGCCACTCGGCAAATAAATCTTCCGCCACTTTTTCAATGGCATCAATGCGCTCGTCCAGTTCTTCAGCCGCGGCGACACTGTCATCATATTCTGATTGTAAGCGCTTATAAATTTTTTCCAGAGAACCACCGTCGTAATTGACCACGGACGCAAATTGTTCCAGCGCGGAATTAAATTGTTCCTTGATATCTTCCTGACTGTCTCTGGCCTCTTCAACCCGATCCACCAAAATATCGCGCTTATAGACACCAAATTTTTCCATGGTGTTGTAATAAGCCGGAGAACAAGCGCTTAGAAGCGCCATAATTATGATCGTTATTGATGCCTTTTTCATTGGAAAATTTTTAATTGAAGGACTGTCAGTATAACTAAATTTTCAGTAAATCAAAAACGCCTCACACACCAACGGTTAAATCGTACACATCGATTTAATTTTTTTATACCAGTCGATAAAATGGATACTAAAACACCAAGCCGGCACATTAAAACTAAAAAATTGTCCTTACATATCATACGTTTGTTTGATTTTTATTATGGCCAATAAGCAAGATATGGCTTGAAACCATCACTAAAAATCCCCATAATCCAAGCCTCTTTATTGCAAACACATAACATGAGTTTTACTGCTGTTGTATTTCCCGGTCAAGGTGCCCAAAAGAATGGCATGGCCAAAGATTTTGTCCAAGAATATACCCAAGCTGCGGATGTTTTTACAACTGCAAATCAGATACTGCCTTTTGATGTTTACCAGATCTGTCACGAAGACGACGATTTATTAAATCAAACCAATTACACCCAGCCGTGCATTCTTACCGCTGAAATCGCCATGTATTCAGCCTTAACAGCCCATCATAATTTGCAAGCCGAATTTTTTGCCGGCCATTCATTGGGCGAATATGCCGCCCTGGTGGCTGCTGAGGTGTTGCCTTTTGAAGCCGCTTTAAAGATTGTCGCCCGTCGCGGCGAACTGATGAACCAGGCCGATGAGCAAGGTGCCATGGCTGCCATTATCATGGACAGCATCGACCTGGACGACATTGGTGTCATCGCTGATCGACATAA
>QQUO01000292.1 GCA_008501575.1 Pseudomonadota bacterium | reverse complement strand
AAGGGGTTTATGATGTCCGAAATTCCCTGGAAGCCGGTAAGGATGAGGTCCAACTCAAGATTAAACCATTGGGTCGTAATTTAGGCTTGACCCAATATGACATTGGCCATCAAGTGCGTCAGGCATTTTACGGTGATGAAGTGCAGCGTATTCAACGTGGTAACGATGAAATCAGGGTGATGCTACGTTACGATCGGGCCGCCAGAGAATCGATGCAATCCCTGCAGGAACTACGCATCCGCACCCCACAAGGTGATCAGGTGCCCTTAAATACCGTGGCCGAGATTCAAATCGGTAAGGCACCTAATAGCATTGAACGGGTCAACCGAAAACGGGCCGCGCGCATCACCGCCCAAGTGGATAAAGCCATTGCTAATCCGCAAGCCATCACCGCTCAAATTCAACCGGCCAAACCGGGTGAGCCGATTATTGCTAAATTCCCCGCCATCAAATCTGATCTCGATGGCATCAGTAAAGAAATGGCTGAACTGGCGGTGAATTTTATCTGGGGCATCGGCATGGCTCTGCTGTTAATCTATGTGCTGATGGCGGTGCCGTTAAAATCATACGGTCAACCCTTAATCATCATGTCCGCCATTCCTTTTGGTGTGACTGGTGCCATCGTCGGCCATTGGATTATGGGCCTGACTTTTTCCATGATGTCTTTATTTGGCATCATTGCATTATTCGGGGTGGTGGTTAACGATTCTTTGGTGATGGTGGACTACATCAACAATAATCGCCAACAAGGGCAATCATTGCTTGAAGCGGTGCGTTATTCCGGAAGCCGGCGCTTTCGTGCCATCATGCTGACCTCATTGACCACTTTTTTCGGCTTAATTCCGATTATGTTCGAACCATCTTTACAAGCCAAAGTTATTGTTCCGATGGCGGTATCACTGGCTTTTGGCATCCTGTTTGCCACGGTGATAACCCTGGTCTTAATTCCCTCACTGTATGTGTTACTTGAGCGCATTAAACTACGTTTTTCCAAACAAAATGAACTCAAAAACTAATCATCCAATTTAGGCAGTTGCTTGCTGTGTTTAGCCCCCAGTTCGCTGAGTTGTTCGGCTTGTCTGATGAGGTTACCACGGCCTTTGGCTAATTTATTGTTGGCCCCATCCCAGGCCTCCTGTGCTTGATCGAGTCGCTCCTTAATACCAGTAAAATCATCTAAGAAACCACTGAATTTATCAATCAGTAAGCCGGCCCGATTGGCAATTTCCTGGGCATTCTTATTCTGCTTATCAATCTGCCACAATCGCATCACAGTGCGTAATGTCACCAATAATCCCGAAGCTGCCAGTGGAATAACATGCTGGTTATAGGCATATTCCAGTAAGTCCGGCTGATGCTGTAAAGCCGTCATTAATGCCCCTTCAACCGGCACAAACATCACCACAAAACCCAAGGTATTTAACGACTCGATATCGGCATAATTCTTTTGACTCAATGCATTAACGTGATTTTTAAGGCTGCTGATATGTAGCTGTAATTGATTGGATTGGTCTTGTTCATCGGTGGCATTTATCATGCGCTCATAAGCGGTCAATGACACTTTGGCATCGATGATTAATTTTTTATCATCGGGCAAATGAATCAAGACATCCGGACGGAAACGTTTGCCGTCCTGATTAAAGCTTTGCTCAGTATCGAATTCTCGACCACTGGTTAAACCGGCGGTTTCCAATAAACGCTTCAGCACCAATTCTCCCCAGCTACCCTGGGCTTTACTTTGTGCGGTGAGCGCCTTGGTCAGGTTTTCAGCCTGTTCAGATAAGACCGTATTGAGTTTAAGAATTTGTTTGATTTCAGCCTTTAACGTTGCTTGCTGCTCAGTTTGACGGTTCGAGGTCAGGTTAATAAGCTGCTGGAAGTCGGTGAGTTGTTGCTTAAGCGGCTTAACCAAATGAGACAGTGACTCTTTGTTTAATTCGGTAAATTTTTGGCTTTTTTCATCGAGGATTTTCTGCCCGATATGGCTAAATTGATTGGCCAGTTGTTGCCCTGAGGTTTTGATAAATTCAGCTTGTTCGCGGACCTTGTTTTGTTGTTCTTCCAAACGGGCTTTGTAGCCGGTCATCTGGTTTTTGAGGTCATGGTATTGCTGTTCAAACTGCTGGCCTTGAGTCACCCCTTTTTGTAATTGCCTGATTCGCTCACCGAGTTCGGCTTGCAGTCGGTTTAATTCAAGATGGCTGTCATTTAAATGTTTATTTTCTTGCTGCGCCGCAAGGAGTTGTTGCTCGATAAACGTCTTATCCTGGCGATGTTTTCGCAGCACCCCATAAGCCAAAATAAAGGCCATGAATAAACCGGCTATAAAGACCAAAAATAAAGCAGCGATTGGATTTGAGAGGGTAAAATTTAACAGGCTTTGCATAGCGCTTATGCTATCATTACCCCGATTAAAAACAAAGGATATTCACATGCGGGTTTTTAAATATTTATTTTTTGCTTTATTGTTTCTGGTTATCGGTTTCTACCTTTATGGCTTGCTTGTGTTAAAAGATGACGTCACTGTTAGCCGCGAAATCGTCATTGATCGCCCGGCTAAAGTGATTTATAAAATCGTTAATTCCATGCATCATTTTAACCAATGGTCACCCTGGCCAAAAATGGATCCCGATGCCAAATTTACTTTCCAGGGACCTGAAATAGGTGTGGGCTCGCAAATGACCTGGTCCGGCAATCAGTCCATTGGCAGCGGTGTTCAAACCATCGTTGAAACCGTGGAAAATAAACTGGTTAAAACCAAAACCGTGTTTAAATCTAAAAACAATGCAGAATCTTACACCACTTATCGACTGTCCCCCATTGGCGCTGATAAAACCCGAGTTGAATGGATTTATGAGGCAAATTTTGGAGGTGATATCATCGGCCGTTATGTGGGCAGTATGTTAGATGATATGCTGGGCCCTCAGTATGAACAAGGCTTACTAAAATTAAAACAAGTGGTTGAAGCACTGCCGGTTTATGATTTTTCTGCCATAAGTGAGGAAACCGTTGCCAATCAAAATATTTTATTCATTCCCATAGAAGCGGCCAATCAAGATGAAATCAATTCCGGGTTAAACTCGGCTTACAATCAAATTACGGTGT
>QQUO01000322.1 GCA_008501575.1 Pseudomonadota bacterium | reverse complement strand
AACACGTCTTTAGAGGCCACCGATGAAAAACTACGTGCCAGACTGAATAGCATGATGATGCCGATGACCGCCCAACCGGCGGCAGATCCCTGCATCCACAGCGCCACCGGAATAATACTCAATAAACATAAGGCCTGAGCCAGGGTGCTGGCCACCAAAAACCATTTACGCCGTGGAAATTGACGCACCCATGCGCCAATATACAGCTGTGGTAGCATGGAGCCCGATTCTCGGATGGGCACCAATAAACCACTGAAAAAACTTGGGATACCCGCTGTTGAAAATAACCACGGTAAAACCAGTTTGGTGCTGGCCAGTTTGTCACTGATTTGTGAACAAGCCACCGCCAGTAAAAACAGTAAATAATTCATAGGTTGAGCGCGACAGGCATTGTCGGGAATTTGCAGACAAGCGCGGGCGTCATCATCGTTACTGAGCAGTTGGTAAATTCTTGTTAGTTTGTTTTTGTTGGGTTTTGTCATGATTTCGTCAATTTGCGGCACTCATATGTCATTGTTTAGCATACCATAATCACTTAATCACTTAATCAGTTAGTCAGTTTTAGTTTTACAGAATCAGCGCATTATTGTTGATCGAATTAGTCCCAATGAACAGATGCAGCCAGTATGAACATTTTTCCACTGATGGAATACAGCCATTGTAGTTGCTGCCAAAGCAACTGAGCTTCCTGCAATTCACGTACACTGTCTTCGTCTTTGGACTCAAAGTGATCCTGGTCGAAAGAATTAAAACTTGGTAACTGCTCATCAAAAAGAGCGGTATCTTTAGACAAGTCCTGTTTGTCAATTTTATTGTCATTCTTTAGGTGTTGCAGTATGTGTGTTAGATTATTGACTATTTTTTCTGTGGCAACGTTATACTGTTCAGTTGCTTCGCCGGTTTCATGGTTTCGGATATAGGTACTCAACGAAGCCAATGCGGTTAACAATGTGTGGTTTAAGACCACCAACTCATAAATTTTATCCGTTTCCCTTTGTTTCGATTTGGGTTCTTGTGTCATGCGTTGATAGGCTGAACTTAAGTTAGAAGTTTCTAAAAATGCTTCCTTACGCGCAATATTGTAAGAGGTTTTCAGGGTTCCTTTGTGCAGATAATATTCGCTGATTTTATTCAGGAAATTCATATTGGCGGTGATGCTTTTTTTAATATGATCTTTGATTTCAACGAATTCCCAGCTCGGCCATAGCCACAGTATGGCGGCATAAGACAATCCGGCGCCCAGAAAGGTGTCGAACATACGAAATTTGATTAAGTTTAAAATATCAGGTTGCAAAATGGCATAGATGAAGGCAATGGTTAAGGTAATAAACATGGCCGAGACCTGATTGTTCTTTTGTAACAAGGCAAGCGCTATCACCATTGAAATCAGACCCATGGCACCGTATAGAATTGGATTGTGTATCAGTAAAACCAAAACGGTGGCAATGACACCACCAATCAAAGTGCCGATTAAGCGGTCTTTGGCGCGGTTTTTGGTCAAACCATAACCTGGGCGCATAATCACAATAACAGCCAACAAAACCCAGTGTGGGTTCTGAAATGCAAACAGCGAACCCAATGCGTAGGCAATCATAACAGTCACTGCCAGCCGAATTGAGTGTCTGAAAATGGTGGATTTAAAACTAAAATTCCTGAGCAGTAGTCTGGGGTCATAATCCGGGGTGGCGACAAAGCGCTCGGCCACCTTGCGATCGATAAATTCCATGTCCAGTGTATCGGGGTCACCCAACAACCATTTAATTCTTTTTAGTTTGTCGAATTGTTTTTCCTGATAATCAAGAAAATTTTGCAACATAAAGTATTCATTATAATAGAAGCTTTCCCGCAGTAAGGCGATGTCAAGTTTGACGTCTTTAAAACACTGTTTAATGGCATCATTTTTGGGTAATTTGCGCTTGTCATTACCTGCTTCAGAAATCAACCGCAATTGCTTGGCCATTTCAAAAATAAGGGCCTGAAATCTCTTGATATATTGTGGATGCTCATTAAAAAGCCTGTTCATGCGGTCATAATCTACGGGGTTGGCAATCGCGGTTTCCAGCATTGCAATGAGTTGTGCAAATATTAACAGGCGTTTATTTTGATAGTTTGACCAACCGGAATTCTTTCTGGTGAGAATTAAAATTTCTCGTAAGGTCTCATGATTTTCAGTCAGCTTTCTTTGCAGGTATAGTAGCTGTGACTGTAGTTTATCCTGATCTTCTTTTGGGTCGATTAATTTCCCCCGTATTTCCAAAAACTCAGCGGTCAGGAGATAGGTCTCTGTCAAGAATTCTTCGGTTTCCTCTTTTGAGTTGATGCGGTGCCAGATATGGGTAAGCAGTAAATACCACAAACCGCCCAGGCCTATTAATAAAGCAAATTGATAAATCTGAAGTGTTTTGGGTTCCAGCGCAAGACTTACCGCCAATGCCAAAAGACCCGATAAGCTAATCAGTGAAGCACGAAAGCCAAACACCGTCAGAAAAGCGATGCCAAAACTGAGTACGCCCAAAACGGGCAGTGTAAACCAGGTTTCGTAGTGCAGAGAAGCTCCGATAAAGCTAACAATCGTAGCCAATAGTGCAGAAATAAGAATACCATTTTCTTTATGTCGAATACTACCACTGACATCACTGGGCGAACTCCAAAAGGCACCGAAACCAAGCGCCAAACCGATTTCAACGTAACCAAATTGAAGTCCCAACAGGATTGGTAAGCTCACTGCAATTGTGACCCGAATGGCCCTAGAAAAACTAATGCTATTTACAAATCGCCACAGCGAAAGAGTATTTATAGCACTTAAATGGTTTTTGTTACTCACGATATAAAGCTTAATTCCTGTATCTACAAGCTAATGAAATGAGAATCGTAACATTTTGATCTTCGATGATTCTTAATTATATGTATTAAATGGAATCATTGCATTAACCGTTAAAAGTGGCTGTTGTCCTTAAACGACATGCAATGTCCAATAATTGTCCTGATAAATAACTGGCTAAATTGCAAAATATTATGCATGTTAAATAAAAAGTTTTAACATGATGGCTTCAGTAAGAAGGGTAAGCAATAATCATTAATTAAGGTGAAAGCAATGCATAAGTCAAATATTAAATATGTCTCTGTGGTTTTTTTTCTAATCACTTTTCAAGCATCATCACAAGTAAAAGTTGAATCATCCGGGGGTGGTGAATATAAAGTTGATTTTCAAGATTACCAACCACTGTTCCATCAATTAAATATGCAATGGCAGTATGAAAAAGACCGACAACACTTAGAATTTCTTGGTTTAATTGAAGTGCCTCAAAGAGGGGCAGCACAGCCTTCCTTTATTAACCCACTTCGCGGTAATAATAATGACCCCGGATTTTATGGTATCAGCAATTTTGTTGATCAAAATTTAAATTATAATGGTCAATTATTAGATTATAACTGTGGCCAAAGAACCTATGATTTAAGCAATTATAATCACCGCGGTATTGACATGTTTACCTGGCCGTTTAAGTGGTACAAGATGGACCATGATCAAGTGGAGGTGGTGGCTGCCGCAGATGGTGTAATCACCACTAAATTAGATGGTAATTATGATCGGAACTGTGATTTTAGTAACCCTAATTGGAATGCGGTTTTTATTACCCACAGTGATGGCAGCTATTCTTATTATGGCCATTTGAAAAAGAACTCTCTCACTTCGAAATCAATAGGACAATCCGTTGTGGCCGGGGAATATTTGGGGGTTGTCGGTAGTTCGGGCGCTTCTACTGGGCCCCATTTACATTTTGAAACATATAGCAATAATAGCAATTTAATTGAGCCCTTTAGTGGTGCTTGTAATGCCATGAATAACAACAGTTGGTGGCTGTCACAAGAACCTTATTATAATAGCCAAATTAATCTGGTGGCCACCCATGATGGGGTTCCCCAAATGTCAGGTTCTGGTGATTGTCCCACCACCATTGACACCCCACGATTTAAAGACCATTTTAATGGTGGAGACCTGATATATTTTGCCACTTATTATCGGGATCAATTACAAAATCAGCAATCAGTTTATAAAATCTACAAGCCCAATGGTCAGGTATATCAGCAATGGAATCTTGCTACCTCAGTGCCTCACTATGCGGCTTCCTGGTGGTGGCGATCATACGTGTTTCCGGCCAATGCCGATCATGGTGCCTGGAAATATGAAGTGACCTATGAAGGTCAAACCCATAGCCATACGTTCTTTATTGGTGATTTGATTTTTGCAAATGGTTTTGAGTGATTAGTTAGATTAATTTAAACATTTCAATAATTGTTTATTTGTACTTTTGGTTAAGAAGCGAGGAACATGGTCGCACTAATTTTTCATTCATGAAACTGTATTTTTGATAGGACGTGATATAACTAAAGGCATCCTAACTATGCTATAATAATAAGTATCTTATTATTATCAAAAACAGAATAATTTCACTTAAACATTCTGATTTAGTAACTAACAATCAAATGGAAATAAACATGATGAAAAAACACAATATCGCAGTCATCGTTGGTAGTCTTCGTAAAGAATCTTTTAATCTGAAAACAGCCAAGACGCTCATGTCACTGGCGCCTGAATCGCTGTCTATGAAATTGGTCAGCATCGCGGGTCTGCCGTGGTTTAATGAAGACCTGGAAGGTTCACCGCCGAAAGAGTGGGTGGCTTTTCGGGAACAAATTCGTGCTGCCGATGGGTTCTTGTTTCTGACGCCTGAATATAACCGTTCTGTACCCGGTGTTTTAAAAAATGCCATTGATGTTGGTTCGCGTCCTTATGGGGAAAATTCATGGGATGGCAAACCCGCCGGTGTCGTCAGTGTCTCCATTGGCAACATCAGTGGTTTCGGTGCCAACCATCATTTACGACAGTCGCTAACTTTCGTTAATGTACCTGCCATGGCACAGCCGGAAGCTTACATTGGTGGTGCGGCTGATCTTTTTGATGATAACGGCCAATTGACCAACGATTCCACCAAAGACTTTCTAAAAAGCTATATGGCTGCTTTTGCAAAGTGGATTGCGACCAATACGCAGTCATAAAGGGGTGTTCTTGAGGCTTACGCGGCCGCTCGCTCACGGCCTTAACGGACATTCCTTCACGCTTCTTCGCCTCCGGCGAATCCGCATGACTTCATTTGCCTGGCCTAACCGGCTCGGCGGGTCGTGCTGCTCAGCAGCACTTCATTAAAGTCTTAAATTAATATAAACAATAAGGAAATATAATATGAAAAAGAAATTTTTTAATGCGAACATCTATCGCAATGATAAAGCCACTGAATTAATTGTGGAAAATGGAAAAATTACCCACATCGGTACTAATTTACCCCAATGTGATGAAGAAATTGATCTGCAAGGCAAACTGGTTATGCCACCGTATGTGGATCCGCATTTGCATCTGGATTATGTGTACACACTCTCTGAACTGGGTCAATCCGGTGCCGGCTCAGGCACCTTGTTTGAAGCCATTGAACTGTGGCCAAAATTCAAAAAAACCCTGACTGTCGAAAGTGTTAAAAGACTGGCGCTTAAGGGTATTGAAGATGAAGTGTCTCAGGGCGTACAACACATCCGTACCCATGTGGATGTCACCGATCCCAATTTTACCGCGCTCAAAGCGATGTTGGAAATGAAGGAAGATTATAAGCATATCGTAGATATCCAAATTGTGGCCTTCCCACAAGAAGGCATGTATATGTATAAGGGTGGTCGTGATTTGGTGGAAGAAGCCCTTAAGATGGGTGCTGATGTGGTCGGTGGCATTCCTCATTATGAACCGGCACGAGAATTTGGCGAACAATCGGTGCATGACACCGTTAAGCTGGCTTTGCAATACGACAAAATGATTGATGTGCATTGTGATGAAACGGACGATCCGCATTCACGTTTTGTGGAGTTGTTAAATGCCCTGGTGTTAATGGAAGATTATGGCAGCAGAAGTACAGCGAGTCATACCTGTTCCTTTGGTTCAGCTGATGACTCTTATGCCTACAGAATGTTGGATGTGTTTAAAAAGAGTCAAATGAACTTTATTTCCTGTCCAACTGAGAACGCCTATTTACAAGGACGACAAGATACTTATCCAAAACGCCGTGGCTTAACTCGAGTCAAAGAGTTTATTGAACATGGTATTAATGTGGCGTTTGCCCAGGATTCAATCAACGATCCATGGTACCCGATGGGTAATGGCAATATGATGAATATTCTGGACAATGGTATTCACCTGGCGCAGGTCATGTCACCGGCAGAAGTGGAAACGGCTTTTGATTTAATCACCTATAACGGTGCGCGTTGTTTGAATATTCAAGACAGCTATGGCTTGGATGTGGGTAAAGCCGCTAACTTTATTGTGTTGGATGAATCGACTGTTTATGAAGCCATTCGTAAACGGGTGGATGTCTTGGCCTCTGTGCGCAATGGTGACTTTTTGTTCCGGCGCAAAGAAGTTGAGTATGAGGTTCCCTTGAATCTGTCGATTTAATCAGACCGTTTTGATTAGCACAGTAATGAGGCAGTATGGTGCAGTGGTCTATGTAGGTCGCTGCACTTTATTGAGCAAGAACTCATTATTGGTCACATAAAAACAATAACAATGAGTAAAAAACCATGACTGAACAAGTAAAACGCATGTTTCCCTGGCTGATTATGATGCTGATGTCTTCCGTGACATTTGTCGGCATATTGTCAGAATTAATGCCCTCAGGTGTGTTACCTCTGATGATGGATGATCTCAATATCAGTGAAGTCCAGGCCGGTAATCTGGTGGGTTATTACGCCATCGCTTCGGCCATTTTTGCGATTCCACTGATTGCCATGACCATGCAAGTCAACCGCAAATACCTGTTGCTGATTTTGCTCAGTGGCTTTGCGGTGTCCAATATTTTCGCCGGTCTTGTTCACGATTACAGCGTTGTTATTGCGTTGAGGGTAATCGGTGGTATTTGTGCCGGGGTGATGTGGCCCATGATTGCCGCCTATGGCATGCGCTTAACAGACAAACAACATCATGGTAAAGCCATTGCTGTGATTATGGCGGGTAATACATTGGGCATCAGTATTGGTATGCCGATTATGACCTCGATTGGCTATGATTATGGTTGGCGGGCAGAATTTATTGGATTGGGTGGTTTTATCCTGCTGATTGGTTTGATCAGTCTGATTGCTTTACCCTCAACACCGGGTGAAAAACTCACCAAAAGCTCCTCACCTTTTGCGTTGTTGAAAATTCCGGCCGTTCTGATTGTGCTGTTGCTGACCCTGTTGGGCGTGGTTGCCCATTATGGTGTCTATGTTTATATCACCAGTTTGGTTGATGAGATTAATCTGGCCGGTGGCATTGAAAGTGCCTTGTTTATATTTGGTGTGGGTTCGTTGATCTCGGTGTTACTGGCAATTAAGTTTACCGATAAATACTTAAGAGAGCTCACCATTGCCATGTTTGCCTTACTGATTGTCTCCATGGTGTTCATTCTGATGCTTGGTAAAACCTTTGGGATGGCGCATGTGGCATTCTTTATGTGGGGACTGTCGTTTGGTCCACTGGTGACCTTATTGCAGGCAGCCGTCAGCAGGCAAGTGAGTAAAGCCAAAGACGTGGCCACTTCGGTGCAGTCTTCGGTGTTTAATTTATCCATTATGATTGCCTCCTCTGCGGCTGGCTTGTTGCTTGGTTTTTATTCACCGATGAGTCTGGTTTATTTTGCCATTGCTTTGGCCATTCCCGGCATGGTTATTTCGATCTTTTCCAAAAAGGCTTTGGCTTAAACATTCAACACATCATTTTTAAAGAGTAACAAATATGAAAAATTCAGCAAAACAAGTGGTTGAAAAAATGTTCGCCGCTTTCAGTGGCGGTGATGTCGAAAAGTTTGTCGATACGGTTTCTGAAGACACCGTGTGGATTTATCACGGCACCCAAATTATTCCTGCCGGCACCTTTGAAAAAAGCAGGTGTTCGGGCTTTTTACACCAATATTATGGACAGAACTGAAATCATCAGTTTTGAACCACAACAGTACATCGTTGAGGGCAATATGGTTGTGGTGTTGGGTCAGGAACATCAGAAAGTAAAAAGATCCGGCAGGGAACTTAAGCAAAAATGGGTGCAAATATATACCGTAGAAAATAAATTAATTACAAAAATGGAGGAGTTTGCAACTTCTGAAGAAGTTGGATAGTGCTTATTCTTTTTGAGTAAGCGATTTTAATTAATATGAAAGGAGTTTAATTATGAGTATTAATAATAAAGTGGCCCTGATTACGGGCGCAGGACAGGGCATTGGACGAGCCATTGCTTTACGTTTAGCCAACGATGGTGCGGACATTGCCATTGTCGATTTGAACGAAAAAAATATGCAGGCAGTTGCCGATGAAGTACGTAAACTCGGCCGTAAAGCCACCGCATTCAAAGCCAACGTCGCCAAGCGCGATGAGGTATACGCCGCTATCGATCATGCTGAAAAAGAACTCGGTGGTTTTGATATCATCGTTAACAATGCCGGTATTGCGAACATTGAAACCATTGCTGAAGTGATGCCCGAAGAAGTCGAGAATATCTTTAAAGTTAACATTGAAGGTGTTTTGTGGGGCATTCAAGCGGCCGCCGCAAAGTTTAAAGAGCGCAAGCAAAAAGGCAAAATCATTAATGCAGCTTCCATTGCAGGCCATGATGGCTTTCCATTGCTCGGCGTTTATTCAGCCACTAAATTCGCGGTTCGCGGTCTGACCCAGTCAGCGGCCAAAGAGTATGCCAGCGACGGCATTACTGTTAATGCTTATTGTCCCGGCGTTGTCGGCACCGATATGTGGGTCGAGATTGACAAACGCATGGCCGAAATTACCGGCGCTGAAATTGGCGAAAACTATGATAAATTCGTTGGTGGTATCGCCCTTGGACGTGCACAAACACCGGAGGATGTGGCCGCATTTGTGTCGTATCTGGCAGGTCCGGATTCCGATTACATGACCGGACAAGCACCGATTATTGACGGTGGTCTTGTTTATCGTTAAAACAAGGGCTTGAACGATTTGGTGGAAAATATTCAATGACGGATAGTAAGTTTATCTGTCATTGAATTTAGCTGCTAAAAGTTATTTTCCTGGTTAACAAGAAGTGGATTTAATTCAATGTTAATTCGAATTGTTAGCTAAATTAAGGAGCATTAAATCATGATAGAGTGTGATCCGGTTACAGGTGTTTGCCAGATACCTGAGCAAGACAAACCCGAAGAGGCCACTGTGGCTGTTAAACAAACCGGTTGGGCGGTTCATTATGTGGGCGATCCGATGTGTTCGTGGTGTTGGGGCATCTCGCCGACCGTTGAGGCTGTCGAGGCTTTTTGCGAGTCCCAGGACATTGAATTTACAATCACCATGGGTGGCCTGCGTGCCGGTGGCGGTGATGTGTGGAATGAGCGCTTTAAAACCTTTCTGCGTAATGAGTGGCAGCATATTGGGCAGGTCACCGGCCAGCCTTTTGGTTTTACATTACTGGAAGCACCTCATTTTGATTATGACACCGAACCTGCCTGTCGGGCGGTGACGACTGTGAAGTTACTCCAAGGTCGGAATGGCTTACCAAAAACCATTGTATTGAAGTTCTTCTCAGCGGTTCAGCATAAATTCTATGCCGAAGGACAGGATCCAAAAGTGGTGGATTTTTATGCCGGTATCTGCGCTGATCTGGGGCTTGATTTTGATGAATTCAGGACCGCTTTTGAATCAGCGGAAGCCCAGCAAGCGGTTCAGCAAGAATTTAGTCGTTGTCGGCAATGGGGTGTGCGTTCTTTTCCAACGTTACTGTTGGCGTACAATGGCGAAATGGAGGTGTTGGCTCAGGGCTATGTGACCGCTGAGCAGTTACTTTCCAAGCTGCAACAAAAGATCAAAGTTTAAATTTTAGGTACACAAGCGGTATTTGTAATCTACATCTATTTAAAGGAGCAATTTATGAGCAACGATGACCATGACGCGATCATTATCGGATCGGGACATAACAGCCTGGTTTGTGCGCTTTACCTGTTAAGGGCGGGCTGGTCCGTGCGGGTTTTAGAGCGCGCCCCGACACCCGGCGGCGCGGTCAAGACGCAAGAATTGACCGAGCCGGGGTTCAGGCATGACTGGGCCGCGATGAACGTTTCAAATTTCAAAAATTCAGCATTCTACGCGGATTTTGGCCCGGCCTTGGAACGTCAAGGCGCAGAGTTTGTGACGGCGGAAAATTGCTTTGCTTCGGTCTATGACGATGGCACCTGGTTCGGTGTCGGCACCGATACCGCTGCCAATGTCGCCCGCATCGCGGCATTTTCTGAACGAGATGCCGAAACCTGGCAATCCTTAACCGACAGTTTTGCATCACATGCGGCCATCGTTGGTGGCTTGATGTCCAGCCCGATGAAATGGACTGCGCTGACCAGGCTTGGGTTCAAAGCGCTGCGCCAGCACGGCTGGGCCGGCACGTTCGATTTGATCCGCTTTGCGCTGTCCTCGCCGCGCGACTGGTTGGGTCGCACATTCGAAAGCGAACAGATCCGCGCCGCACTGGCACCCTGGGGCATGCATGTAGATTATGCGCCCGACATCGCAAGCGGCGCAATCTTTCCCTATCTCGAGGCGTTCGGCGATCAGGCCGGCGGTTTGTCTCTGGGTAAGGGCGGGGCGGATACGATCATCCGCGCCATGGTTGCCGAGATTGAGGCGCAAGGCGGGTCGGTGGATTGTGACACCGAGGTGACGCGCATCCTCCATGAGAATGGCAAGGCCCGGGCGGTTGAAACCGCCGATGGTCGGCAGATTGGGGCGAATAAGGCAATCATCGCCAATGTTGCACCAAAGGCGCTGGCGCGTCTGACCGGCACAACCGGCAACGCCGATTACGATACCGGGCTTGATACCTTCCGCCACGCGCCCGGCACGGTGATGATCCATCTGGCCCTGTCCGATCTGCCCGACTGGCGCGCCGGGTCGGAACTGCGCGATTATGCCTATGTCACAATCGCCCCGACGCTCGATGCCATGGCGCTGGCCTATCAACAACCACTGGCCGGGCTTTTGCCGACAGAGCCGATGATCGTCGTCGGGCAGCCTACAGCGATTGACCCAAGCCGCGCCCCCGCAGGCAAACACACGCTGTGGCTGCAAGTGCGGATGGTGCCCGGCGAGATCAAAGGCGATGCCGCCGGCCAGATCGACGCAACCGATTGGGACACAGCACTGGCCCCCTTTGCCGAGCGTGTCCTGAATATCGTCGAACGTCACGCCCCCGGCCTGCGTGACCGGATTCTTGGCATGCGCTGTGTGTCCCCGCGTGATCTGGAGGCCGACAATCCCAACCTGGTGGGTGGCGATCAGGTCTGCGGCAGCCATCATCTGTCACAAAACGCGATTTTCCGCCCGATTCGGGGCTATTCCGATGGCACCACGCCGCTCGATGGGCTGTATCATACCGGCGCAGCCGTTTGGCCAGGCGCAAGCACTGGCGCGGGGCCGGGCACATTGCTGGGCCGGATGCTGACCTAGTGCACTAATGTTAAATTTATTCAAAGGAGTTATTTTATGAGCTACATATTACAAGTCGATTTTCCCTATACCGGCCCTTGGGGACAGGCAATGACAGAGGCCATGGATGGATTGGCCCGTTCGATTGCTGAAGAACCTGGGTTCTTGTGGAAAATTTGGACGGAAAATGAGGCCGCCAAAGAAGCGGGCGGTATTTATCTTTTTCAGGATAGGGTCAGTGCTGAAAATTATCTGAAAATGCACACAGCACGGTTAAAGGATTTTGGTGTTCCTCATGTGAATGGCAAGATTTTTGCTGTTAACGAAGCCCTGTCAAAGCTGGATAATGGACCTGTTTAAACATTCATGTCAAAATAGCCGGAAGACATTGGTCTATTAATGACATAAGCATGTCTCATACAATCCACTTCTATGATGATTTAATTCCGACTGTTTTAAGTGGTGATAAAACCATCACCATTCGCAGCCAAACAGGGCGTCGGTATCAGCCGGGTATGCGGCTTGAGGTGTTGCGACATTCGGATGGTGAGCGGGTTGCTGAGATTGAGGTGGTTGATGTTAAAAATATTCACTTTCAGGATCTGAACGACAGCCATGCGGTTCAGGAGCATATGAAATTAGCGGAATTACGCGAATTAATTCAGCAAATTTATCCGGACATT